>NZ_KQ758629.1:8103-123840 GCF_001457055.1 Priestia veravalensis
AGGTTGGCGTATACGTAAACGTCCCATCTGCATTCACAATTGCCGTTCCGTTAGTTCCTTGGGTTTGAAGTGTGTATGTTAAAGGATTTCCGTCTACATCATTTCCTACAATGGTTCCAACAACAGATACATCTTCTTGTGTATTAAACGTATAGTTGGGTACCGTTGGTAGGTCATTAATAGGTAGAATCGTAACGGTTACTGTGGATACCGCTGTTCCCCCTTGACCATCACTCACCAACACAGTAAAGACATCTGTTCCATTAAAATTCAAATTTGGGGTATAAGTAAACGTGCCATCTGCATTGACAAGTACCGTTCCATTTGTTGGTGCATTTTGCAGGGAAAACGTTAAAGGATCTCCATCAGGATCTGTAGCGGTCACGCGATTTGATAACGTAGTATCTTCATTGATTGTAAATGATAAATTCCCTGTAACTGGTGGATCATTCACTGGTAAAACGTTAATGGTAACAGTTGAAACGGCTGTTCCTCCTTGACCATCACTTACTAATACTGTAAACGCATCTGTCCCATTAAAATTAAGGTTTGGCGTATACGTAAACGTGCCATCTGGATTCACAACCGCCACGCCATTTGCAGGTGAATTTTGAAGTTGATAAGTTAGCGAATCTTGATCAGGATCAACGGCTACAACCGCTCCTATTACTGCTGAATCTTCTTGTGTGGTAAACGTATAGTTTGGAACAACAGGTGAGTCATTCACAGGAATAACCGTTATGGTAACGACTGAAACAGCTGTTCCTCCTTGACCATCACTCACTAAGGCTGCAAATTGATCCGTTCCGTTAAAGTTTATAGTGGGTGTATACGTATAAGTTCCGTCAGCATTGAGCGTAACTACGCCATTTGCTGGTGCTGTTTGTAAGCTGAACGTCAGCGGATTCCCATCTGCATCCGTCGCAAAAATTTGCCCCGTAAGCGGGGTGTCCTCTAGCGTTTGAACAAAATAATTTTGCGTAACTGGCGCATCGTTGACCGGTGTAATAATAAGAGTAACTGTTGAAACGGCTGTTCCTCCTTGACCGTCGCTTACAACAACAGTAAAGCTATCTGTTCCGTTAAAATTTGCGTTTGGCGTATAGACAAATTGACCATTCGGATTGACCGTTACAATTCCGTTTACGGGTGCTGTTCCCAATTGGTATATCAGTGGATTCCCGTCTACATCAGTTCCTACTATTTGGCCAATTGCTGGCGTATCTTCTGGGTTTGTCACGGTATAATTGGGAACTGTTGGAGGCCTATTGACAGCTGTTACATTATTAATTGTTGAAGATGATGCACCTGTCAACGTGTTTCCAGGTGTACTTTCAAATCGATATTCAATAAAGACCTGATTGGACAGCTGCGGAACATTTGTTAACGGCCCAGCTACTTGAACTTGATAGGTTAAAGTAATGGTTTGATTAATGCCTACTGTACCAAGAGAAATTCCACTTTGAATATTCTTATTAGGCTGTTGCACTCCATTCACAAATAAGCTATTCGGTACAAAGGTAGTCGCATTGGACAGCGCATCTGTCGCAACCACCAGGTTTGCTGCTGCTGTTCCTGTATTTTGAATCGTAACGGTATACGTAATAACGTCTCCAGTTCTTGCTGATGACACGTTAGCTGTTTTATTAATTGTAAAGACAGGTGCATTAATATCAATTTGAAGCCCCAAAGTATTGACGACATACGTGTCTCCACTAGTGGCTCCTCGGACTGCCGCAGTCGATTGATTGTTTTGTAACCACGGTGATACATCAATGTTTGTAATATCCCACCCTTGACGAGCACCTGAAATATTGGTTCCAATAGGATGGTTGACGTTCCCAAACGTACCTGACGTATCGATGGTACCGGCATCATTATTAATTTGAGATGCAAAAAAGTTCGTAAGTGGATTATTAGGACCTGATACCGCTTGAAGCGTTGTTGGAGTTGGACCAAATAAAAATTGGTCTCCAACTATGACTGAATCCCCTTCAATTGAACTAATTAGTAGACGTCCGTTGACAGCTCCAGTTACAGGTGTACCAAAACCAGATACCGTCGCCGTTGAAGTCCCGGCACTACTCGTTAGCTCAGCTCCAACAAAAAGGGATAGATTCCGAGATCTTTGCAGTGGGTCTTCGTATACAACAGCAAGTGTCCATCCCGCTGAGTTTAGCGTATTGTCTAAGTTTCCTTGTGTACCTGGAACTCCAAGAGCTGTATACGTTCCTGGAGTTGTGATTAAGTTCGTTACGTTGGCACTTCGTACATAAAAGAGATTCGGAGATACGGTTAGCGTTGAGCGCGTAGCGGTGTCAGGTGCAATAGTAAAGCTTCCTGAAGGTGTGCGAAACGTAATTGAATTATTAATAAAGGCGCTGACGTTTTCATCTGTGGATGTATACAAACCACCCCAAATTAGTTCAGCGTATAAAATTCTAGTTGTTGTAGATGGCAACCGCAATATGGTACTTGAAGCATTTTGCCGCCAGTCAGCCGTTGTACCAATCGGATAAGACCCATCCACTGAGCTTGCATTTGCGCTAAAAAAGGTTCCAATAGAATGGGCAGTACCGGGGGTATTTACATTGTTTTGCTTACTGAGGCCAAAGGTATTTCCCGTAAATGTAATAGCCCCGTTTGCATTCCCTAAAAACCGATTAATATAGGGCACAGTATGTTCACCTCGTTTTTTAAATACACTTAAAAGTATATAACCCCTTTTTACAAAATGTTCCTAAAATGCATAAAAAACTAAGACGTTTACCTAACACACTTTCTATAGGAACTTGAGTATACTAACTCATAGATTCTACTAGAAAGGAATGAATATAACAGTGTCATCCTCTCACCAAACTCATTGTGTAAATGCATTTCACCTTTATGATTGGGTACAAAAAAAGTACGAGGGTGAGCTAGACGTCTTCAAAAGCGATGGAACCGATGAAATTATTAACGGCATTAATTTATGCGAACTTCTGTTACAGCGCAATCGCTTTTTTATTGAAGCTATGATTGTAGATGAAAATGGATGTCCAACCTCACCAGAACGAGGCATTACTACGACTGAACTAACCAACTCAATGATGCGTACGAAAAAGAAAGTAAATGACGAAGATAATTGCTCCTCTCTTTATCGGGCAGTCATGCAAAAACAAGGACGTTATGTGCTTAAGCTAGTTGATCAAACAACTGGTCAAATTTGTCGATCTAACCCCATTCCCTTTACCATTCAAGAAACCGTATACCTTTATGCACCGACAGGTACAACTGTTCAAAGTGACGTGACAAGCGTCGAGTTTACCGTAACTCCTTCATGCATAAACCGTGAGCAAGAGCTTCGCGTAGAAGTAAGCATTTGTCAAAACGTAACAAGTGGTTGCAGTAAAACCATCCAACTCGAAGGTGCTTACATTCATCCAAGAGAAGAGCTTCAATCCAGTCATTGTAAACATAGCCACTATTAACATAATTAAAAGCACTGTTTCGGACTCTGAAACAGTGCTCTTTTTATCTAGCTTGTTCTTGTGCAATCACTTGCTGTATGGAATCTTTATGAGCAGCTTTCACACGTTTTACTTCCTTTTTAATAGTTCGCGCATGCTGCATAGTTCCCATCTTCTCATGAATTCTATAGTATAGAAGCGGCTCATCAATATAGTAAACAGAAAACTGTTCGATAATTCTCAGCCACATATCATAATCATGCGTATACGGTAAGGTTTCATCAAATATCCCTACCCGGTCGAATACTTCTTTTTTAATCATAACGCTACAGCCGTTAATAAAATTACCTTTGCTCATCTCTTTTAGTATCTGAAGTCGAGTAGGGTAGTAAATACCGATTCCTCTAGACGTAATTGCCCCTGCCTTATTAATTAAATGATAATTTGTATAGGAAAAAGATGCGTTAGTTTTAAGCATGTATGCCAGCTGATTTTCAATTTTATTTGTGGAGTACATATCATCTGAACTTAACCAACAAATATAATCTCCGGTCGCACGACTCAGCCCCATATTTAATGCGCTAGCCGTCCCTCCGTTTCCCTTTTCAATGTAAATGATTCGATCTAAGTAAGGGGTAATTTTCTCATAGTGTTCAGTGGACCCATCGTTGATTACAATAACTTCAATGTGTGGATACGTTTGCTTAAACACACTATCAAGTGCTTGATCGATGTAGGCACAGTTATAAAAAGGGATAATAATTGATACTTTTTTCACTATCTAAACTCCTCCTTTCCATTAACGTATGAACCAATACTAAATCCGTGCTTATTGAGAGTTTTTATGTCAAATGAACATAAACGCCCCCTCTAACATATATGTATGAAATAGCATGAATGAAATGGAAACGTATGCTTATATGTAAAATTTAAAAAAGAGGAGGTCCTTTCCAATGCTTCACTCTTCTTACGCATCATTTTCAGGTAGTGAACAACTTAAAGCAGACCCACCGACTTCTGTTCCTATTTCGAATACATTTACGATTGAATTTTGGGTACGCCCTTCAAAGGAACAGTTTCTTGAAAACGAGGCTCGCTCAGGTATCTCTACCTTTAAAAACCAGCCGTTTGTCATTGCGCCTGATGATGACCAAGTTCTCAACAATACTGAAGCGTCCGTTGCCATTTCCGTTGGAACGAACGGCATCTCTATTTATGAAGTGGGGAAAAATCATTTTACACCAACGCTTGTCTTTCCTTCTGTAGTGGAAGAATGGACGCACCTTGCACTCGTTTATCACAATCGTATTCCTTCTCTGTATATAAATGGAAAATTTGTCAAAAAAGGAATTTTAAGCCGTCGAAGAAAAATCGTTCCACATTTTTGTTTCGGTGGCCATTCTTCATATGGCTACTTCCAAGGTGATTTACAAGAGGTTAGGCTTTGGAACATCGTACGAACAGAACCGTTTATCCAAGCCTTTTTCAAAAAAACCATTGAACATGTAGAAGATCATATGATTAGGTACTGGCCACTTTGTAAAGAAACAACTGCTCAGCCTGTCATTAAAGCATCCTTTCCTACTACAGTAACACCCGTAGACTCAGATAGAAAAAAACTATTATTTACGTTTTATATTCCAAGCGGTGGCGTTGAAACGCTAAATCGACAGCGCTTTTACGCTTTGTCTGAATCAGATATCCAATGTGATTTTTTATATACGCAGTCTGGAACTGGTCTGCAAAACAAAGTAACCGCTTCTGTCTTTGTAACAAATGAAGATGTAAAAATAAAAGAAATTATTTCAAAAGGAAGCTATGACGCTATTATTGTTAATACAGATTATCTTCTTTTAAAAAGGTTGAGACATTTAGGTTATAAGGGGCATTTGATTTATGAAGTGCAAGGATTAGGAACGGATAAAGAGTACACAAATGCTTATTTGAAAGGGCATGCGCATTCTTATATTAAAAACTATAGCGATGCCATTCTATATCCTAACACCCCTCATCTTATCAATGCTTTTCAGCAATATTTCTCTTCAAAATCACAGTTTTGCTTTCATAACTGTTTTGATACAAAGCAATTTCATTATCAACCGCTACCAAAGCATCCTACACCAATTATCGGATGGGTAGGAAGGATTGAGGATAATAAAAATTGGCGTGATTTCCTTCGCATTGGAGCTGATATTATAAAACATTCTTCTGATATCAAGCTTTGGATGTTCGAAGACAATACGCTTTCAACTCCAACTGAACGTGAAGCGTTTGAGCGTTTGCTTGACCAGCTCAACCTTAGAAGTCATTTAACTATTTACGCCAATCAACCTCATGCCAAAATGGCAGAGTATTTTTCAACCATTGGGGATTCTGGAGGATTTTTATGCTCAACTTCTAAAGTAGAAGGTTTCGGCTATGCTGTATTAGAAGCCATGGTATGTAGATGCCCCGTTTTATCAACGGATTCTGACGGTGTCAAAAGCTTTATTATTCATAATCAAACAGGAAAATTTTTCACCCTAGGTAATATTGAGGAAGCAGTCAGAGAAGGCATCGAGCTTCTTACTGATAAAGCTTTGCGTGAAACTATCCGAAATCAAGGTATTACGCATATTATTCAGCATTTTTCACCGCAGGAATATGCAGTTCACTTTAAACAAATGCTCTCTCAGCTTTAAAAAACCCCTTCTGTCCGCTAAATGTTAACGAATAGAAAGGTTCATATTATGAAACAGGGCCAATTGTAGTTCCAGTAAACGTTAGAGGACCGGTAACACGAGCTTGTGTTAGGAGCGGATTTAACAACTCAGCAGTAATCGTGTACGCATGATAGCCAACAGGAGCATTTGCATCTACAATTTGAAATGTAGCAAGTCGAATTTCATTTACTGCCAGCGTGCTTACCTGAACAGATCCGATAATACCACCGTCACGTAACACATTAACTAAGATGTTTGGTAACCCTAAGAAAGAGCGAATACCAACGGTCCCTTCTAACAAAACATTGGAACTAGAACGAGGAACAGCTAGTCCGAATTCAGCTAAAACAACAGTTCCGCTAGTCGGAATGACTCGATCTAAACTATTGTTAAAGTTACTTGGCACGCTTGCACTAAAGTCATCAATAGGTCTCAATTTATTCTCTCCCTAAATTGGAATATACTTACATTTTATTATATGAATTTTGTCTAAAAGTGCTTGGACAATAAAACTATTTTTCAACTGTTTTATTCTTTCAAATTTTATAACAAGCCTTTCATTTTAAGCATGAAAGAAAGAAGGGATTTAAAATGGAAAAAGTATCAATTATTATTCCTTTTTATAATTGTTCCTATGTTAATCAAGCAATTGAAAGCGCACTTGGACAAACGTACCCAAACATCGAAGTGGTTGTAGTAAATGACGGATCAACGATGCATACTGAAAAAATCACGCCTTATTTAAATCAAATTCGCTATGTAGAAAAGCAAAACGGAGGAACTGCCAGCGCTTTAAACATGGGTATTCAGCACGCAACGGGCGAATATTTTGCATGGCTTAGCTCGGATGATTTGTTTGTTCATGATAAAGTAGAAAAGCAGCTAAACTTTATGAAAGCACATAACGCTTATATTAGTCATTCAAACTATGCACTTATTAATAACAACAGTGAAGTAACTGTGCCTTTAGCCGGTGTTTATTTTGACCGCAAGCTAGATTTTATTGAACACCTTCAAATTGGGTGTAGCATTAACGGCTGTACAATCATGATGAAAATGGAGGTATTCACTACGCTTGGCTTATTTAATGAAGCTCTTCGATTTACCCAAGATTATGATTACTGGCTGCGCTGCGTTCCTGCTTATGAGTTTTATTACCTTAATGAACCGCTTGTTCACTACCGCGTGCATGATGAGATGGGAACAAAAAAACATACGTCGGAAATTGATCTTGAAGTAAAAGCAGTTCAAGAAGCTCATCGTCCCGTGTTAGCCAACATGGTAAATCTTGAAAAGAATTCATCTGCTCAGGCTAACTCTTTAACAACTCAATCTTTAAATACGCCTTTAAACATTACGTTTCCTATTTTAACGCTGTGCAAAGGTGGCGCTCAGCGCATGCTTGCTGATATTAGTAACGGCCTTGTTGATTTAGGGCATAATGTAACCATTTTAATGCCTCCACAAGGTGACATAGAGTATGACGTAAAAGCAAAGATTACAAGGACTCCTGGTGCTGTGATAACGGAGCAAGACTATCCCAACAGTGACTTAATTATCTCAAACTTCTACTCAACCGTTCCGTCTGCTGCAGCTGCAAGCGCTCAAGGAAAAGGCGTTCACGCGCGCTTTAGCTTATGCTACGAGCCCGTGTTTCTTCCTGAACAAAGCGTTTCTTTTCAGTCTTACAATACAACACCCTATTTGCTTGTCATCTCACGGTATCAGCAAGAATTAATCTCGTTACTTCATGGGATTAAAGGTGAACATATTCCTATTTATGTCAACCCTAACTTTTCAAAGCTTTCACTCTCTAATAAAAGAAAACCGTTCACCATCTCTGCTATTGTGAGAATACCAGAAGGCGGATATTCTTGGCAGCGGGATCAGGATTATTTAATTGAGCAACTAAAGGTTGTCAAAAAACAGTTTCCAAGTGTACGAATTAACCTGATTTGTCCACCAAATGAGTTTGCTCAGTCTCCTACTCTACAAGACTTGCGAAATAAGGAAGGCTTTTTATTTTATTCTCCAAAAGATGACTATGAACTGTGCGCTTATTACAACCGAGCAGATATTTTTGTTACTTCGTCCATTTATGAAACAGCTGTTTTACCTGGGCTTGAAGCAATGAAATGTGGTGCTGCAATCGTATGTGTCTATGCAGGTGGGAATACCGAATACGGTCGTCATGAAGAAACCTGCTTAATGTCTTATCGCTATGAAAATCGACTTGGGAAAGATATTGGCCGCTTAATTCAAGATTCTGCCCTACTTGCGAAGTTAAAAGTTAACGGACAGCAAGAAGCTGAAAAGTGGCAGCTCTCAAACAGCATCGCAGCGTTTGAAAAAGCATGCTATTCCTTTTTACAAGATGCACACAAATAAACAGGCACATTTCACTGTGCCTGTTTATTTGTGTTGATGTTCATATAAGGAAGCTGTGCATTCCTATACGATTAAGATTCATATAATTATCCCTTTGTCCCTCCGGCTGTTAAGCCTGAGATAAAGTACTTTTGACAAACTAGGAATAAAAGAGCAATCGGAACGGCAATGAGTACAGACCCTGCCGCAAAAGCTGTAAACTGATTTCCGAATTGTCTTGAAATCATATCATATAAACCAACTGCCAGCGTGTAATTTTCGCCTGAACGAAGCAATACCTTTGCTAAAATGAAATCTCCAAACGGAGCTGTAAACGTAAATAATGCAATAACAGCAATGATTGGTTTGGCTAATGGCATAACGATTTGGAAAAAGATACGAAGATGCCCAGCTCCGTCCATCTTTGCGGACTCATCTAGCTCTTTTGGAATCGTATCTAAATACCCTTTCATTAACCATGTATTCATTGGAATAGCTCCACCTACATAGATTAAAATTAACCCAAGGTGTGTATCAATTAACTTTGTAACCGTCGCAAGCACAAAAATAGCAATTAATGCTGCAAAGTTTGGAATCATTTGTAACACCAAAAACGTTAATAATCCATTTTTTCTTCCAACAAATCGATAGCGAGAAAATGAATAGGCAGTTAGGCTAACTAAAATAAGAGATAAAATCATTGTTGAGATACTAATTTTCAACGAGTTCGCATACCAAATTAAATAATTACTTTGGCTCGTATCAAATAGAGCTGCATAGTGCTTGAACGTAGCATTTTCCGGAAACATTTTTGAACCAGACAGGCTATCTCCGGGATTTAAAGACGAACCAATAATCCAAAGAATTGGATATAAGATAATGGCAAACATAACTAGTACAACTGCGTATGATAAAGTGAGACGAATGGTTTTTTTTGTTTTTATACTCATAGTTACATCATATCCTCTTCTTGGAATGATTTTGTGCGCTTAAATTGCCATAGCGCCACAGTGATAACAATCACTGACAATAACATTGTAATGGCTGCAGCTTTTCCATATTGCTGAGTCGTCATCGTCAGCTTATAAATCCATGATATTAGAATATCTGTACTTCCAGCTGTTTGACCTGATACCGCAGGTCCACCAGCATTAAATAAGTAAATCACGTTAAAGTTGTTAAAGTTAAACGTGTACTGGGTAATTAAAATTGGTGCCGTTGCAAAAAGAACAAGCGGTAACGTAATTTTCATGAATTTTTGAACAGCCGTTGCCCCATCTACAGTTGCCGCTTCGTACAACTCCTCTGGAATTGATTGAAGCACACCTGTTGTCATCGCGAAGATAAATGGAAATCCTAACCATGTCTGGATCATAATTAAAGCCACTCGGCTCCAAAGCGGTTCCGTCATCCAATTTATTCCTTCAATTCCTAAAAAAGCGAGGATGTCATTATTAATCGCTCCGAAGGTCTCGTTAAACATTCCTGCAAACACTAGGATGGAAACAAAGCCTGGTACTGCCCAAGGTAAAATAAATACAGTACGAATAATTGCTTTCCCTTTTAAATCTTTTTGATTAATTAAAATCGCTAAAAAGATGCCCAATGCTACTTGAAGGGTTGTTGCGCCAAATGTCCAAATTAACGTCCATGCAAACACGCTGATAAACGTTTCTCGCCAAATTGGCACCGTTGCCATATCAATAAAGTTCTTAAATCCTACCCAATCGACAAGCTTTGCTGGCGGTGAGTGGTAGAGATCATAGTTTGTAAATGCTAATAAAATAACAAACAAAATTGGAAAAATGACAACAAAAACAAGAAGAACAAAACCTGGTGAAATCATGAGATACGGAAATCCGTTATCTAGTAAATTGTGATATTGCTCTTTTACCGTACTGATACGTAGTCCTAAATCACGCTTCTCTCCGTTTTTATAGGCATCACGTAAGTTAAAAACATAAAACCCGAGTGCAAACACGAGTAAAATAACGGACAAGATTCCGTATACTAGCAAAAAGATTGAATGGTCTCGCGGCAGCACTTCACCAAGTGTCACAAGTCCCCATAAACCAATGTTCAAAAAATCTTTAAATACAACAACGAAGGAAATAGTAAGTAAAAGAAACAACATTCCTTTTAGAATTTGACGATTATATAGCTGACCTAACCCGGGGATGATTGATAATCCTAACGCTATTTTACGATGGTTGCTACCTTGAAATGTTTGCTCGGGCTGATTTTCAGCATGTTTTAGCTCCATGTATGGCCTCTCCTTTTCATTCTAAATAAGCAAAATAGTAAGTCTTTTCATAGCGCAAACGCTTGCCTTATTAGTAAGGAAAGAGTACCCCTGAAGAATCAAAGGTACTTCTTTCCTTAAACAGATTGATTTATTTACCGCTGTGGTTTGCTTTGATGTTTTCTTCAATTGTTTTACGTGCTTCATCTAGAGCTTTTTTAGAATCTGCTTTACCCGTGATAACGGTTTGAACTGCGCTTTGCATTGGAGGCCAAACTTCTGACATTTCAGGAATTGACGGCATCGGTACTGCATCTTGAGATTGCATAGCAACTGCAGAAGCTAACTCATTGTCTTTAATAATTGGATCTTCAAGCAATGCTGTATTTGGTGGAATTTCTTGTGTTAACTCAAAGCGTTTCTTTGCATTCTCATCGTTTGTGATATGGTCAATAAATTTTTCAGCCCATTCTTTATTAGTTGAGAATGATGTAACGTTCCAACCTTTTACACCCATAAACGTTTTAACTGGTTCACCGTTTGGTAACTTTGGCATTGGAGCGGCACCAATATCAATTCCCGCTGCTTTATAGCCTTGGAAAGACCATGCACCATTCATAACAGAAGCTACTTTACCTTCGTTAAATAGACCGTCTAATGCGCTACCACCATTTTCTCCAATAATACCATTCGGTAACAGCTTGTCTTGGTACCAAGTGTTGATGTAGTCAACTGCTTCAACTGCTTCAGCATTGTTGACACCCAAGTCTTTTGTATCAAATGAACCGTCTTTTTCACCGAATACGTAACCACCGTAACCACTTAGGAAACCATGTGCAAAGTAATAGTTATCCAGTAGCGCTAAAAAGCCATACTTCCCGTCTTTTGTGAAGTCTTCTGAAAAGGCTTTAAGTTCGTCCATTGTTTTTGGAGCCTCTTTCATAAACGCTTTATTATACACAAGTACTGGCGTTTCCGTTGCTTTTGGTAAACCGTAAAGCTTGCCGTCAAACGTCATTGCATCAATTGATGATTCACTAAAGCGAGATGTTGTCTCATCTGAAGTAGTTGTCAACTCTGCAAGCAACCCTTTTGTAACAGCTGGACCGATGTTATCATGAGGAATTGTTACAACGTCTGGAGCTGTTCCGGCAGGCCCGTCCAATGCTAGCTGCTCCTGAATTTTTGTTGTTTCTACTTCTTTATACTCAATTTTAATACCATGTTCTTTTTCAAAACTTTTAATTGCATAGTCTAGTGCTGGTCCTTTATCTTTATCTTCCCAAACAACTAGCTTTTCTGGTTTTTCTCCCCCACTCCCAGATCCTGGTGTCGTGCTTGTTGCGCCTTCTTCTGGACCACATGCTGCTAACATACCTACTGTTAGCGCTGAAGTCATGAAAACTGATAACGCTTTCTTCATTTTAACCCCTCCGTTGACCTATTATGTTTGACTTGTGCAACCGCTTGTACAACTCCCTAAAAATAGAACGCTTTCATTTTATAGCGAAAACGTTTGCACAATCTACAATCTCTATTATACTTATAATCAACCATTTGACAACTACTCTTTTTCATATTTTTATGGAAAACCAAACTTTATTTTCAATATTGATTATTTACACTCCCCTCCTTATAAAAAGAAAAGCTGCCTTTTTAGACAGCTTTCTTTTGTTTATTGATTTATATGAAAACGTGTACTACTTTAATCCTTGGTTTGTCGATGAAATGTCAGAATATCTAAAAGCGATTTCTCAAGCGAATAGTTTGGTTTCCAGCCTATAAGTTGAAGGGGTGACGTATCTGGTATTAAGAAAGGTTCACTGTTCGCTTCATCATTCGTAATCTGGAAATCTACGTGAGCAAGCGTTCTCAGCATAGAGGCAACTTCTTTTAATGAATAGCAGACAGAGGAGGCGATTTCATAAACTGCCTTCCTTTGACCAAATAAGAATAAATGTTCATATGCTGCAACAGCGTCTCTCACATCAATAAAATTGCGCCTGGCTTCTAAATTGCTAATGTGAAGCTCTTTCTTTTCATCGCCTTTTTCCATAGCAGCAATTTTTTTGGCGAAAATCGAACAAACACCGTTGGAATGCCCAGGTCCAATTAAATTTGAAGGCTTTGCAATAACCACATCGAGATTATAGAGCTTTGCCCATGCCTCTGAGACTAGAATCTGCATCGTTTTTGAAAAGCTATATGGATGAGTCAGTGTTGAACTATCTGAAGGATTATACTGGAGCGCGGATCCGGCTACTACAATTCGAGCAGTAGGCACTTTTTTTCTCACTGCTTCTAATAAATGAAGCGTTCCAATTACATTGCTGTTAACGTAAGATAAAGGCTGTTCCCATGAGCTACCGACATGATTTTGACCAGCAAGGTGGAGAATATAATGAGGATTTGCGTCTTCAATGAGCTTCATGACCTGGTCTTCGTTTTCTAAATCACAGCTAACTACGCTTGCACCTTCACAAGACATTTCCTTGCGCATTGCAGCAGTTACTTCATAGTCTTTTTTCATAAAATGCACGACTGCGTGCTTCCCTGTAAAACCGCTTGCTCCGGTAATAAGGATGCGCTTTCTCATTGCTTTTGAATCCAATCTTTCATCTCTTCCAGCATGACTCGGTAAGTAGGCGGCGTGTAAATATGGTCTATTCGCGTATTTTTAATGGTGCGATCCAACACAAATGCTTCATCTTCTTCAATCGTAACATCATCTTTTTGAAACACTTCTTTCATGAGCTGAAGAAGGTCGAATTTGGAAATTTTCGGCTCGGTTGCAAGATGATAAAGTCCCGTCACGTCCTGTTGAATAAACACTTCAATTGCCTTAGCAAGCTCTATTGTTGTGACACCGTTCCATAGCGCTCGCTTATAGCCTTTGATTTTTCCAGTTTGCTTCATAAACCATAGAAATAGGCCAATTCCGTCGGTTTTTAACTCAGGTCCAATGATTGAAGTTCGAACCGTTAGGTGCTTATCGCTAATAATTTCACCTAACTGCTTGGATTGAGCATAAATGGATGTCCCGTCAGGAGCATCACTTTCCGTATAGTTGCCTTTGTCCCCTAAAAAGACGCAATCTGTACTAATATGAATAAGCTTCCCTTGGTAGCGCTCCGTTAATTTTACAAGCTGATGGGGAAGAACGCTATTAACGTGGAAAGCAAGTTTACTATGCTGCTCCGCATGATGATTTAAAATACCAATACAGTTAATCGTAATATCCGGCTTTTCTTGTTCCATTAACTTTTCAAGATCAGTTGCGTTTGTTACATCAACATACAATCCTTCTTTGTCATCTAAATCCCTTGATGTATAGACTACTTCGTACTGAGGTTTTTGCTTAAAATAAGAAGTGATAACGTGACCAGCCATTCCTTTTCCACCAAGGATTAGTATTTTCATTTAGATAAACCGTCCTTTCTCTAACATCTCTTTAATTTCTTCCTTCGTCATTAACTCTTTGCTAGAATTATAGTTCACAAGGTTCACAGGCTTAAAGTTTGCATAATGCTCTTTTAGACCTGGAATATGAATTGGCGGTAAGATGACAAAATATTCTTCATCATAAGCAATCGTTGTTGTGCTTTCGTATTCCGACAGAAGCAATTCGTGAATTTTTTCACCAGGACGAATGCCTAGTATTTCGATATCGACATTTTCTTTGTTTGAAGCATCGATTAACACATAAGCAAGGTCAATGATTTTGCATGTTGGCATTTTCATAACGAAAATCTCACCGCCAAGGCTTTCAAATGTTGCTTTAAAGACAAGCTTGATTGCATCTTCTAGCGTTAAGAAAAAGCGCGTCATGTCTAAATCAGTAATTCCTACTTTTCCTTTTTCTTGAATTTGCTTTTTAAATACGTGAATAACGCTTCCGTTTGTTCCAAGTACGTTTCCACCGCGAATGCATACAAATTTTGTCTTCGTGTTTAGTGTATTCGCATGAATAATTAAACGTTCGCCCATGGCCTTTGAAAGCCCATAGAAATTCGATGGATTCGCCGCTTTATCAGTTGAAATGTAAATTACGCGCTTCACATTACAAATGATGGCTGCGTCAATAACGTTTTGCGTACCGTGTACGTTTGTTTTTAATGCTTCTAACGGCTGATCTTCACAGACGGGAACATGTTTTAAAGCTGCAAGATGAAACACATAATCCACGCCTTGGCATGCTTCAATCAATGAATCTTTTTCTTTAATATCCCCTATTAAAAATTGAAGCTTTGGATCGTTGTCAAACTCTTGCTTCATTGTAAATTGACTGGATTCATTGCGTGAAATAATTCTAATTTCCTTTGGATCAAGCGTTAATAACTGCCGTACTAATTCGTATCCCCATGAGCCTGTGCCACCTGTAACTAAAATCGTTTGGTTTTTAAACACTGTTAAGACCTCCTAAAATTACTTTTATTACTTTATCTGAAACATCCGGATAATCGTAGCCTTCCGGGTAAGACCATCTATTTGACTGATTTACCATGACTTTGACGCAGTTTACAATTTGATCCCCGTTTAAGCCTGATAGCATGTTGCTTCCACAATCAATCGTTTCAGGACGTTCTGTTGTTTTTCGAACCGTTACTGTTGGAACATGAAACAAGCAACATTCTTCCTGAACGGTACCGCTATCTGTTAAAACACAAAGCGCATTTTTTTCAAGCTTCACAAAGTCAAAAAAGCCGAATGGTTCATGAAACTCAACAAGTGGATGAATTTGAAGAGAAGGATGCTTATCAATGCGTGATTTTGTTCGTGGATGAATGCTGCAAATCATACGTTTTTGAAATGATTCGGCCACTTTATTAAGACCATTCATAATTTCAACTAAACGGTCTTCATAATCAACATTTTCAGCACGATGTATCGTGACTAAGAAATAATCATTTTTTTTGATGCTTAGTGCTTCTAAAATAGAACTTGCGTTAATTTGAGGAGCGTAATGGTTTAACACTTCAAAAATAGGATTTCCAGAAACCACAATTCGGTTCTTTGGAACACCTTCTCGAATAAGATTTTCTTTACTTTGAGGAGTATAAGGAAGGTTAATGCTTGAAATGGCGTCAATTACTTTTCTATTCTTTTCCTCGGGTACTTCGAGATCAAAGCAACGATTTCCAGCTTCCATATGCATCACTGTAATTCCCATACGTTCTGCTAGAATTGCACTTAGTCCGCTATTTGTATCACCCAACACCAAAACTTTATCAGGCTTTTCTTTCAAAAAAATTGCTTCTAACTGAGCATACATTGTTGAAAGTTGCTGTCCTAACGTGGCTTGCTGATTAGCAAGCACGTAGTTTGGCTTTCTAACCTGTAACTCTTGAAAAAATACGTCGCTAAGGGAAGCGGTAAAATTTTGACCTGTATGAACTAAAATATGCTTAGTTGCATAGCGGTCTAATTTGTCAATAATCAAACTTAGACGTATAATTTCAGGCCTCGTACCTAAAATGGTCATCACTTTCATTCTCTACACATCCTATACATAGTTTAGACTCCGTCTTTGCTGTATCCTCTTATTACTCTATGCTGGGAAGTAAGACTTGCTATAGGCGAGATTATTATCTTTATGCTATTAACCTACCTCTCAACATTAATCCAAACCTCATAGAATATATATACCTTGTATGCATGGAAATTTTTAAAAAAACTAGCGTTCAGCCTATAATTGACTAAGTTAAAAGGAGAGTATTATGACAAATATGCACATTTTTCTTTTTGGGCATGAAAGTCCGCATGTAATTCAGCAGCTTTTAGCCAAACTGAGCGACGGTGCGTCGGTTACCGTCATTGCCAAGTCAGAAGTTCTGCAATTGATTCCGCACCACGCGGATACTATATCTCTTTCTAGTTGTATAGGAAGCGAGCTTAACAAAAGAGTTCAACGTTTAAATGAGGAGCACGTATTGTTTTTATTTAAAGGAGACGACGTAAACCTTCCGCTTTTAAAAAAGCAAACGCTAGATAAAATGAAGCTATACACTTATCCATTAACAGATGAAGAGTTAAAACTACCTCTGTTTTTTAAAAGCGCCGATTTAAAATTATTTCCATTTCCTGAAATACACGCATTTCCTTTTGTTGAAGCGATGTTTGCATATTGGGTACGCACCCTTCCTTCAGATCAATGCATACCTGTGGATACAAAAAAAGCGGTGAAGATGGGAATTCAAAAAGAAACCCGCCTTGCTTCTGCTTTTTTAGAAACTAGCCAACTCTATCAGTTTACTACTGAGCATAAAGCCAGCTCTCCTCTATCAATTATGCTAGCAGCTTATAACGCAAAGCCATTTATTCATACAGCCGTTTCTTCATGCTTCATTCAAAGCGTTTCTTTTCAAAAGAAACAACTTTTTGTAGTTGACGATGGCTCTACGGATGGAACTGCTGAAGACTTAGCTTTTCTTCAATCACAGCTAGGCTTTCAGCTCATTCAAAAAGAAAATGGAGGAAAAGCACGCGCTCTAAACACCCTTCTACCTTTAGTTGATACAGAATTCGTACTAGAGCTTGATGCAGACGACTGGCTTGATCCCAACGCTTTATCAGTTATTTCAAATCACTTACCTTCTATTCCTTCAGACGCTGCTATTTTGTATGGAAATTTACGAAGGTGGAAAGAAACACCACACAATGGATTAAAGCCAATGGGTGTTGTGCACGGACGGTCCATTCGCTCAAAAAATGAGCTTTTAGGCTACGCATTTCCTATGGGGCCACGCATTTATCGTACGTCTTTTCTAAAAGCAATTGGAGGATTTCCCGTTCTTTCTTTTTTAGATGGGCGTATGTACGAAGATGTCAGCGTCTTAAATGAGCTAATGAAGCGCTATTCGGTATGCTACCGAGATTTCACTGTATACAACGTTCGTGATCACGTGAAAAGCATCACAAAAAAAAATCACTCCAATTGGAGCGATTTCATTAAAACCTTGGATTAATTTAGGCAGTGAAGAAACGAATTGTGTTAATAGAAGTTAGGGGGACAAATACAGGCATAGCACCATACCCCATCGATTCAACAACCGTGACATAATCAGGACCAACAAGCGTAATAACTCCATCAATGATTCGGTTATCTAATCCAATTTCAGCTCGCTGACCAACATATCTTGCCAATTGAGAAAGTAATAAGCTTTCAAACATACCATTATTCCTCCTTTTAATTAAAGTGGTGTTACCGTTTCAATTTGAGAAACTAAAACGAATGTTACGGATAAATCGTCTTCAACAACAACTACATAGTCTGTACCTACAAATGATAAAACACCTGTAATTGTTGGTTCGATACCTGATGAAATTTCTAATGTTACGCGCTCATTTACTAGCGTTAATAAAGTACCTAAAAGTGGTGTTGGGGAAGTAGGTGGTTCAACAGGCTCCGGAATTGTTCCTCCATTACAGCAAATAGCACGAAGTGCAACTGCTCTTTTCATAAAAAATCGTCTCCTTTCATCTCTTGATATTCAGCAAAAAACCTTGGCTTTTTCACTAAATATTCTCTACAGTCTATGTAGCTTAAACATGTTATGCATAGATGCTTGACCTATAAAAATAAATATTTGTAAAAAAACGGCAAGAGCGGATGTTTACTTAATTCCACTCTTGCCGTTTTCTTAGTATGATTATTTAAACGCTTGTTTTGCTAAATTAATGAGCGTCATATCGTCCATCGGCGGGTTATGAAGACCTGCTCGCACGTCACGATAATAGCGCTGAAGAGGATTTTGTCGCTGCAAGCTGCGTGCACCAACAATTCGCATTGCTTTGTCTACTACCTGAAATGCACTATTTGTGACCACATGCTTTACAGCAGCTAATTCTCCTGCCAATTCTTCACGCTTTTGTCCTTCATCCCATTTGCGCGCAACGCTATACATGAAGTGACGTGCTTTCATAAGCTCAAGCTCAATTTCTCCCATTTGCATTTGCACATTTGGAAGTTCACTGATTGTTCCTTCTATACTATTTGGTGAGTAGGTTTTAGCAAACTCTACTGCGTAGTCTCTCGCTGCGATAGCAATGCCAATGTAACATGCTGGAATATGCAATAACCATCCGTTTGCGCCAGGCTTTTTACTACCACCAATATATTCAGCTAAATATTCTTTGGGAATCCAAACGTCTTTCAGCACTAAGTCATGACTTCCAGTTCCTCTCATTGCAATCATATCCCATGTTTCTTCAATCGAAAGTCCGGGGGTATCTCTTGGGATAATAAACTGTGCTACCTGATTTGCTTCTGGCACAAAAGCTTTAACTAAAAAATAATCCAGTACAGGTGACATCGTTGTAAACGTTTTTCGGCCATTTAACACCCAGCCATCTTTTGTACGCTCTGCTTTGGTTTCAGGAAGGCCTCCTCTCGTAGGGCTCCCTGTTTTCGGTTCCGTTGCCGCACTGTTAACAAGCGCTCCTTTTTGAATTTTTCCAAATAAAAATTCAAGCGTTTCTGGCTTCCACGGCTGCTTATCACGAAGATCCATCGTAATGCCCATATGCCAGCCAATGCTTAACGCCGTGGACGAATCACCTTGAGCAATTAACTCTTGATACAATAGAAAGTCATACAGAGATAAGTTTTCCCCTCCATTCGCTTCACTTAATGACCATGTTGTGTAACCAACATTTTTTAAGTCTTCAATGTTTTGGAAGGGAAAGCTACTTTTTTCATCAATTTCTTGAGCACGCTCTTTAAAAGCTGGAATGAGAGCTGCAAGCTTTTGGTACGATTCTTTGTTTGAATCCGTGATAAATGAATTGTGCACTATCAACCGCTCCTTTTTCACTAAATCTCTACTACGCCCATCGGTTTAATATTTATTATCATAGCACATCTATTTTCTATGATGCACTTTGGATGCTCATTATTACGAAAAGAAGTATAAGCACCTATTAGGCATTTGTAACATATGTATAATTAATCCTCTCTCTCAATCGCTTTTTCCAAATATGGAAAAGGCGATTTCATTTGTGATATGCACCTATTTTTATTGCATTCATAAGCTACATAAACGGCATTTGTCGCTAAAGGAGGTTCGCTATGTTTCCGTTTGGAAAATCACCTTTTAAAGAAAATGGATTTGGAAAGATGAATATGAAAGATATCGATCAATATGTACAGCAAGTGTTATCCAACGCAATGGGTCAGTCTTTTCCACAATATATGAAAGAAAACGACTTCTTTAAGCAAGCACATCAAATGTACAATCAGCCGCTTTCTTCTGAGCAACAGCGAAGTTCATTAACATCAAACGTCTTTCAAACGCACGATGAATGTATCGTCCAACTTTCTTTTCCAACACCTAATAAAGTTGAAGAAGTCAAGGTTGCCTATACACCTTACTCATGTACGATTACGGGTACGTATGATGGTGAAGATTTCACAGAAGAGTGTCAACTTCCTTGTACGGTCAGCCGAAAAGGAAGTAAAGCTACGTGCAGAAACGGCATTCTTGAAGTCAAGCTCATAAAGTATACAAATTTACCTGAAACAGAAATTGATGTTCATCGCTTCGACTAAAAATGCTCGCTGTTTACACGGCGAGCCTTTTTTCATTGCATAACAAGCTGATATTTATCAACTTCTCGTTTTATAATAGCTTTAATTTTTTTAGCATCTACTGCTTTTGTATCCGTATTTCTAACAGCACAAGCTGCAAAATTCCCTCGATTGATTCCCACCCCTCCAAGCTGAGCACTTACTTCCATTGCTGTTTCTAAAAGTGATTCATCTTTAAGAGGCATATCCGTAACAACTACGACGTTCACCTGTTCCTTACTTTTTGTAAACAAGAATAGCCACGTATATACTCCATCTTCGTAAAATGAAATTCGTGTAAAGCGATGATCGATCCCAGACCACGAAAGTAAATCGCTGCTTTTCTCTTCATCTGTGTACTGAACGATTTGCTTACACCAATGGATACCCTTTCCGCTATCTCCCGTAGAAAGGGTGCGCAGGGAATGTTCAAAGCTTACTGACAGACAACGTTCATTTTCTATGAGCGTATATAAGTTGGAAAAAGCTTGTAGTACCTTCTCTTCTTTCGGGGGGACATATGCAAGCTGCCTTTTATGGACTCCAGGATGATAAAGTACGTGTAAATCAACTCCATAGACGTGCTGAAGAGTTTGCTGGTCACTAAAAATCTCTTCAATACCTCTTGCATAAACCTCTCCATCTTTTAACAAGATGGCGTCATCAGCAAATAGTGCTGCAATGTTTAAATCATGTAAAATCGCCACAATGGTTAAGTTTTCTTCTCGCTGCAGCTCTTTTAATAAATGCAGCAGTTCCATTGCGTGCTTTACGTCTAGATGATTTGTCGGTTCATCTAACAACAAATATTCAGGTTCTTGCGCTAAAGATTTAGCTAAAAGAACACGCTGTTTTTCCCCACCGCTTAAAGCATTGAATGAGTGATGACGATATCGCCACACATCCGTTCTTTTCATCACTCTTTCAATCACTTCTTTATCATAAGGTGATTCATTATTTAAAAACCGTTTCGTTTGGAAAGGATAGCGACCAAGCGCCACAATTTCACGAACGGTAAACTCTAGACCGATTTGGTTTTCCTGCGTCATAACCGCTATTTTTTGCGCTAACTGCGTAGCTGAATAGGAGGAAATTGACTTTTGTTCTAACTTAATTTCTCCTGCTGTTAGCGGTAGCACGCCCATCATCAAGCGAATGAGCGTGGTCTTTCCGCTCCCGTTTGGTCCAAGAAGCGTGCAAAATGAGCCTTTTTCCACGGTGAAAGCTACGCTTTTTACAGTAGGCTTATGCTTTTTATACCCACCAGTTACGTTACAAACCTCAATCATTCAATCCCTCTTTTCCTAATCCTTTCTTTAATAAGCAACAGCGTAAAAATAGGTGAGCCGATGATCGCAGTTACCACACCAATTGGAAGCTCCTGTGGGTTTAGAATGGTTCGTGCTACAAGGTCTGCCAACACAAGATAGCTTCCTCCAATCAGAATAGAAAGAGGAAGCACATGCTTGTGGTTTGCACCTACCACCAACCTTACTAAGTGAGGAATGACAAGTCCAACAAAGCCGATTGCTCCAGAGACAGATACGGATGCACCTGTCAAAATAGCTGCCGATACCAAAATGATACGCTTTCTGCTTTTTACGTTAATTCCCATAAACTGTGCAGACTGATCGCCAAACGCAAAGCCATTTAGCTCGCGGGTATTCGCAAGTAAGCCGACCGTACCGATGATGAAAAACGGGAGTAAAAGCTGAACATGTCCCCAACCTCTCATTGACACACTTCCCATCAGCCAATACAAAATTTCACGCACTCCTTGCTCTGATGATAATGCAACCATAAGAGAAATCATAGCGCTCATGAACGATGACAAAATAATACCTGCTAAAATAATAGTTTCGTTAGCTAATGTCCCGCTCGCTAACTTTGTAATACCAAATACGAGTAAAAGCGTTAAAAAGCCAGATACAATCCCAATAATCGGTAGCGTATAGGTATGCATCCCAAATAGCTGCCAGTTAAAAAAGATAGCAAGCACCGTGCCAAGAGTGGCTCCAGAAGACACCCCGATGGTATACGGGTCCGCTAATGAGTTTCGAAGCAAGCCTTGAAAAGCTGCCCCCGCAATGGCAAGAGCTGCTCCAACTAAAAAGGCAACGACTACGCGTGGAAATCGAATTTCCCAAATAATGAGCTCCATGTTACTGGGGCCATGATATAAAGATAATCCAGACATGTTTTGAACAATAATTTTAATAACGTCTGTAACGGTTAAAGACACGGTACCTACAAAAACACCAGTAATAACTGTAGTTAAAACAAGGATTATACTAAAGACATAAAATAAGACAATTTTGTTTGCGATTTTTTTCATCTTGCATCAACTCCCTCTATCGGAAACCGAGGGCCGGGATTTTAACCTTTTTGTAAAGAATCTTTTACAGATAGCACGCCCCAACCGTTTGATAGTGAATTACTTTTTATATTCACTCATGATTTCATAAATTTGTTTCATATCAATTGCTTTTCGTACATGTGCAGCCAGCTTTTGAAAAGACTCTTCCTTTCGCGCCCTACTATTAAACGTTTTCTTAATCGGCACTAATCCTTTTTGCTGTCGAATATCGTTTAAATATGCACGTCGAAAGCCATCATTATGAAAAACATCATGTATGTATGTACCAATGACGCGACCAAAAACTGCTCCTTCTTTTATACCATTTAGCTCAGCAAAATGTACAGTTGGCTTGGTAGACGTTGTTTCGCCCATATGAATTTCGTAACCTTCAATTTGATAGGACTCATCGTGTAAAATAGCCCTTCCCGTTACCCGTTCTGTTCGCTTATTTGTTTTCATTACAGTTTCAATAGGTAAAAGACCTAGCCCTTTAACAGATTTTTGGGTTGATTCCACTTCATTTGGGTCACTTATCACTTCACCTAAAATTTGATACCCACCGCAGATTCCAGCAATATCCACCTTATTCTTCTTTGTCAAAATAGCTTCTGCTAAGCCCGTTTCATACAAGTACTTTGCGTCTTCTAACGTATTCTTGCTCCCAGGTAAAATGATTAAATCAGGCGTTCCAAGCTGAGAAGGTTTTGTCACAAGCCTTACGTGGCAATCATCTTCAAAACGAATAGGATCTAGATCTGTAAAGTTCGACATGCGAGGATAAGAAATAACGGCAACATCAAGTTCTTTAGCTGGATTTGGAAGAGTAGGGTACGTAGTTAAAGCAAGTGAATCTTCTGCATCAATCTCCACATCATCCAGATAAGGAACGACGCCTAGAACAGGAAGTCCCGTATACTCTTCAAACCAATCAAGCCCTGGTTGCAACAGCGACAAGTCACCTCGAAATTTATTAATAATCACACCTACCACTTTTGACTTATGCTCTTTTGGAAGCAGCTGAATTGTTCCTACTAAGCTAGCAAAAACGCCTCCCTTATCGATATCTCCTACTAAAATAACGGGAGACTGTGCAATATCAGCCACTCGCATATTCACAAGTTCACGGTCGTTTAAGTTAATTTCAGCAGGTCTCCCTGCTCCTTCAATGACAATATGCTCGTACTCAGAAGCAAGCTCTTCATACGCTTTGGTGATAATCTCACGTCCGGTTTCAAAGAAATCTTTCCTATACTCGTACGCATACATATTTTGCAAAGGAACACCATGAACGACGACCTGCGCCTCATACTCTCTTGTCGGTTTGATTAAAACCGGATTCATATTGGTCGTTGCTTCCACTCCAGCAGCTTCAGCTTGAATTCCTTGAGCACGTCCAATCTCTTTTCCATCCTTTGTAATATAAGAGTTAAGTGCCATATTTTGTGATTTAAACGGCGCTGTTTTGAAACCATCTTCTGCAAAAATTCGGCAAAAAGCAGTTGTAAGTAAACTTTTTCCAGCGTCCGAGTGCGTTCCTTGAATCATAAGAGGAATTGCTTTTTTCATCTGTATCACGCCTTTCATAGCAAAAAGCCTTGGCTAAAAACCAAGGCTTCATGACAACATCTTCATTCTTTTGATGTGCACGTCACCTATTTTCCCCGCCGAAAAATAAGAGTTAATGTTTAAAAGCAGGTCTCCTGGCTTGTGCTTCACTTTACTTCTGCACCTTCCTAGCTCATTGCTAGCAGTTTGTTGCAGGTTCATCCACACTTACAGTAGCGGGGGCTGCATCGGATTTCCACCGATTTCCCTATTATCCTTAAACGCATAAGGCACTTTTAAAACATAATCGTTTATAAATATTTTTTACGAAGCTGTTCTTGTAGGTTCTTTGTTTTTGATTGTGTCATTATACTTGCAGTTACAAAAACCAATAAAGACAGAACAACGGGAAGCACAACCGTATGCATGCCAAATGGGTTAGGAGCGTATGTGTGAATTAAAATATACACTAAAAGCCCCGTCACCATTCCCGAAATTGCTCCATATTTATTTCCTTTTGTCCAATATAATCCTAACACAATTGGCCAAATAAATACTGCTTCAAGTCCACCAAATGAAAATAAGTTAAACCAAATGAGTAAATCAGGTGGGTTAATAGCAAACAAAAATACTAAAATTCCAATAATCATTGTTGTTAAGAAGCTCCATCTTTTCACCTGCTGCTCTTTTGCTTTCGGATTAACGTAGTTTAAATACAAATCTTTTACAATAGCAGAGCTAATGATTAATAAAATAGAGTCTACCGTCGACATAATGGCTGCCATCGGCGCAGCAAGTACAACTCCTGCTAACCAAGGTGGTAATACTTCAAGAGTTAACGTCGGCATCACAGTGTCTCCCACTTCAATTCCTGGAATTACAGCACGAGCAAACACACCAATAAGATGCATCCCTAACATAATCACACCAACTACTACCGTACCGATAAGCATGGCTTGATGCATCGCTTTCGAGTTTTTATAAGACATCGCTCGAACGGCCACCTGTGGCAGTCCCACAACTCCTACTCCAACTAAAATCCAAAACGATGACACATAAAGCGGTGTTAATGAACGATCTGCTCCGTACGGGCTCACAAGATTTGGATTTTCATTCACTAAGTCTTTCATGATTGCTTCGACACCGCCGCCAGCATAAATAGTAGCGATTAGTAAAATAATCGTCCCTACAAGCATTACAATTCCCTGCAGGGCATCGGTTAGTACGACAGCACGAAACCCACCAATTGATACATAAACAAGTACGGTGACTGCAAAGATGACAAGCGCACTTTTGTATGAAATGCCTACAAAACCTTCAATTAATCTAGCTCCTCCAACCCACTGAGCAGCTAAAGAAGCAAATAGAAAAAGGACAATGCTTACAGCAGAAACAATCACAACAATATTGCTTTCATATCGCTTTTTCAAAAAATCAACAAGCGTAACGGCATTCATCTTTCGCGAAACAATGGCGAATTTTTTGCCAAGAGTTGTGAGAACAAAGTAACCTGTTACAACTTGAATCACGGACAATAGTACCCAAGCAAGTCCGGTTTGATATGCTGTACCAGGACCACCAATAAAGCTGCTCGCACTTCCGTACGTCGCGACCATCGTCATGGCAAGAACAAACCCTCCAAGCTCTCTGCTTCCTAGAAAATAATCATTAATAAATGAACTTGCCGTGCTTGTTTTTTTAGCGGTAATAAAGCCAATCGCAAAAATTAATAGAACAAACACAACAAGAGGAACAACAACAGCCCAGTTCATTCGCTCTCACCTCTTTCTTCATCTTCTAAAGGAAGATCTGAAAAGAAAAAGCGAACAATAATCCAGACCAGTAAAATAATGAGCGGGATTCCAAGTATGCAGCTATAAAAAAACCAGGCCGGAAACCCCAATATGTATGTATACTCTGATACGGGCTTTGAACCAAGTCCGTACGCAAAACCAAACCACCATGCAAAGTGGAAAAGAGCCAGACCGATACCGATTAAAGCTTCTTTATGTGCGATTCGATAACGCCAATCGGCTTTTTTCTTCATGTTCGTTCTCTCCTTCTTTGAAATGTTGCAGAAGATGTGCATAATGATTATAACGTTCCAAAACATATGAAGCTATCCCTTTTGCTAAATTCATGACATTTTTTCCTATTTACCGCTTAAATATTAAATAAATACTACTTTTTATACCAATTACTGCATTATACTAAATAGGAATAAACGATGGGAGTAGCTTATGAAAAGAAAATTTATCTACGTACTTACTTCTTTACTAATTGGATACGTGTTGTTTGCGTCATATCATATTTATTCTGCAGCTAGTTCACCTCCTCCAAAAAACGCAGACTACATTATGATTCTTGGAGCTAAGGTAAATGGAAAAGAGCTATCTTTAAGTTTACGAGAGCGCATGATTACTGCGCTGCGTTATCTAGAAGATAATCCTTCAACTATTGCTATTGTCTCAGGTGGACAAGGTGATGATGAAGACATCTCTGAAGCGGAAGCGATGTCTACTTTTTTAGTAAATCACGGCGTTGACTCTGCTCGCATTATACAAGAAAATCAATCTACTTCCACTTATGAAAACTTTCTCTATACCAAAAAGCTTATTGATATCAATGACAAACATATTGTACTCGTCAGCAACCAGTTTCATTTATACCGCGCATCACTGATTGCCAAAAGACAAGGATATAACGTATACCCATTAGGTGCAGAAACACCAAACGTCGTGAAGCTTCAATCATATGGTCGTGAGTATGCAGCAATTATTAAAACTTGGCTATTTGATCGTGAATAAGCCATTTCGTTTTTTAGATAGATAAGTAATTGGTTATTAACTAGTTTCTCTCAACAGCTTTACTTCAATACTCCTTTCGCTTACTTTATGTAAGGTTCTTCTCTTTGGTCGTGAAGTTTTAAGAAGTGTAGCACCTAATGCTTTGTGCTATAATATGTGTTATAGGAGTGAAACAAATGAATCAATCAACCTTATGTCCACGCTTTGAAAAAGCAATGACGATTTTAAGTCAGCGCTGGACCGGGCTCATTATTTATAAGCTTCTGTCTGGACCCCAGCGTTTTTGTGCCATCGAATCATCCATTTCAGTAAGCGGCCGCGTACTATCAGAACGCTTGAAAGACCTTGAACAACAAGGGATTGTCAAGCGTGAGGTCTTTCCAGAAACGCCTGTACGCATCGAGTATTCCTTGACGGAAAAAGGAAAAGCGCTTGAACCTATTATGATAGAAATTGAAAAATGGTCGCAGCAATGGCTGGAACAAGATAATTTGTCATAACGTAAACAAAGAACCCCCATATAAAAGGGGGTTTTCTTTGTTTCATTTTATTGTGCGACTGCTGCTAACTTTTCACGATACTTCTTCGTAACGTTTACCATTTGAGTTAAAGCATCGATTACCTGCTTTTCATTTCGTGTTTTCAAACCGCAGTCTGGATTAACCCAAAATTGTGCTGGGTTTAACACGCGAAGAGCACGGTCAAGATTATTTGTCATTTCTTCAAAGCTTGGAATACGAGGGCTATGAATGTCGTAAATGCCAAGCCCGATTTCTTTATCGTATGAATACTGCTCGAATGAAGAAATAATATTGCCATGACTTCTGGATGCTTCAATTGAAATGACATCTGCGTCTAGTGCAGAGATTGTGTCAATCATGTCATCAAATTTCGAATAGCACATATGCGTATGAATTTGCGTTGTATCTTCTACACCCGTTGTTGCTAGACGGAACGCTTCAACAGTAGCATTTAAATACGCGGCTTGCTTTTCAGCTCGAATTGGCAATCCTTCTCGCAGCGCAGGTTCATCTACTTGTATCATGTGAACACCGGCTTCTTCAAGCGCTTTAACTTCTTTTCGAATGGCTAATGCAATTTGATTCATGCTTTCATACTTCGAGATGTCTGTACGTGGGAATGACCAGTTTAAGATGGTAATTGGCCCCGTCAGCATTCCTTTTACGACTTTTTCGGTTAAACTTTGTGCATAGACAATTTCTTTAACCGTCATCGGCTCGACTAAATAGACATCTCCGTATACAACAGGTGGTCTTACGCAGCGTGAACCATATGATTGAACCCAACCGTTTTTCGTTGTTAACATTCCGCCTAAGCGCTCACCAAAAAATTCAACCATATCCGTACGTTCAAACTCACCGTGAACCAGCACATCAATACCAATTTCTTCTTGAACCTCAATCCAGCGCTTTGTTTCTTCTTTTATAAACGCTTCATACTGTTCGTTCGTTAACTGACCTTGCTTCCATTTTAAGCGCTTCGAACGAACCTCTGCTGTTTGTGGCAAGCTTCCAATTGTTGTAGTTGGTAAAAGCGGTAAATCAAACTTTTCTTTTTGCAAACGCTGGCGCTCAGCCACAGAAGCACGAGATAAGGCTTGATCATCAATCTGTTCTAGCTCTGCTCTCGTTTTCGTGTGAACGCGGTTTGCAACCTTCGAAAATGCCTCAATCTCTTGCTGATGTGCTTTTACTGCTTCGCTATCCCCTTTTAAAAGGTCCTTTAAAAGTTCTAGCTCAGTCAGCTTTTCTTCAGCAAAACTTAAGCCTGCTCGAATATCAGCTGGTAGCTCTTGTTCAGTTTCTACCGTTACAGGGACATGAAGCAGTGTACTAGATGGCTGAACAATTACCTCTTCTTTACCCACTAATTTTTGCAATTCACTTACAAGTGCAGCTTTTTCAATTAAGTTACTTTTCCACACGTTACGACCATCAATAACGCCTGCAAAAAGCTTTTTCCCTTTTGGAAAACCGTGTGCTTTTATCGCTTCACTATTTTTTCTCTCATCATGTACAAAATCCAACCCAAAAGCATTCACAGGAAGGTTCACAACAGATTGGTAATTATCTAATGCTTCAAAATACGTTTGGATGATAAGATTAGCACCAGGTACTTCCTCTGAAATACGCTGATAAAATGCCTCAACCTCCTTCCAGTACCCTTCTGCTTTATTCGTTACAAAAATTGGTTCATCAATTTGAATCCACTCTGCTCCCGCTTCATGTAACTCCTTAATCACTTGAATATAAAGCGGAGTTAATTGAGCAAATAAGCTTGATACTTCTTCTTGTTTAAATCCTTTGCCTAATAAGATAAAGGTTGCTGGCCCAATTAGAAGAGGCTTACCGTTAAGTGCCAATTCGTCCTTTGCTTTTTGCCAATATGCTAATGGTCTGTTTTCATTCAATGCCGGCGTTACGTCAGTAAACTCTGGGACAATGTAGTGATAGTTGGTATTAAACCACTTAGTCATCTCACATGCCTCTGCTTCTTTGTTCCCTCTTGCCATTGCATAATATGTATCAAGAGCGGATAGATTTTGCTTTTTGAAACGAGCTGGAATAATATTAAACATAACCGCCGTATCAAGCATGTGATCGTAATAACTAAAGTCACCTACTGAAACAAAATCAATCCCCTTATCTTTTTGAATACGAAGCTGATTAACATACAACTCATGAAGTTGGTTGTGCAGCTCTGCTTCCGTTGTTTCCTGCTTCCAATAAGCTTCAATTGCTTTTTTCCATTCTCTGTTTCTACCGATTCTTGGATACCCAATTGTTGCTGTATTCACTGTCATTTCAATCTCCTCGTTTCGTCTATTTTTCTGCAATAAAAAACTCTCTGGAAAGAGAGTTAGACGACAGCTTTAAGAAGTATTGAACAACATATACTTTTGTTTCAATACCAAGCTAATCACCTCTCCCTATTACGCGTAGGTTGTGAGTGCAAACAACAGGCAGGTCTCCTGACTTAGAATCATCACCTATTATCACCTTCCCGTTTCATAAACAGTGGTTTACTGATAATAGGCTCCTCCTTACAGTGGCGCGACCGTGTCGGATTTTCACCGATCTTCCCTTTTAAGCTAAAACAAGTGTCTTAGCACCTTTTGCATGAACATATTCACTTTATACACTAATTCCTTTTCAATTAGGAATTGAACATAACGATACATGATTTCGATAAGTAAATCAAGTCTGATTTTTCTAAATTTTAAAAAGAATACGCTTTCATATAACTGTGTTTTTATACAAAATAAAAATAGCAGGCTATAGGTATAGCCTATAGCCTGCTTACTTTAGTTAATGTTCATAAATCATCTTGCGCGTCATTCCACCATCGACAACTACGTTTGTCCCCGTTACAAAATCATTGTCTGGATGCGTCAGGTAAAGGCACGCTTTTGCAATATCTGCTGGAGTGCCAACTCGGTTAGACGGATGCTGAGCATGATCAACATCTCGAAGCTCCTCATATTGCTGAGTTTCAATCCAGCCAGGAGAAATTGCGTTGACGGTAATCTTGTCTGGTCCAAGTGAAATGGCAAGAGCATGCGTTAGCGCCACAATGCCACCTTTTGTAGCAGCGTATGCTTCGGTGTGTGGCTCTGACATAACGGCACGCGTAGAAGCTAAGTTTACAATTGAACCACCTATTTTGTTATTTCGCATCACTTTGGCAGCTTCTCTTGAGCATAAAAATACGCTTCGTAAATTAAGATTTATGATATCATCCCATTCATCTAGCGTTAACTCATACGGAGACTTCCACTTTGTTACTCCAGCATTATTAACCAGAATGTTAATCGTACCATAAGCTGAAACAGTTTCTTTCATGAGGTTGATAACATCCTCTTCTTTTCTTACATCTGTGTGAATAAACATTGCCTGTGCACCTGCTTCACGCAGCGTTTTAGCATGCTTCTCCCCTTGTTCTTCATCAATATCTGCGATTATCACTTTGGCACCTTTTTTGGCATAGGCGCTTGCCACACCTTTTCCAATTCCATTTGCGCCACCAGTTACCACAACAACCTCACGTTCAAATGTCAAAGTCATCCCTCCTCTACACTTAGTTTATTCACTTTTTTCGTCTGGTTGAAACAAGTGGTCGGTTACAAATAGCTTGAAGGTTTCGCTCGTTAATTTGCAGCCGGATGCTTTTGGATGGCCTCCACCACCAATGTGACCCACGATTTCAGCTAAATTAATCTTATCTTTCACTGCTCGAAACCCTAGCTTTTTCCTTCCCATATCAACCATTACTGAAAAGTCGATTTCTTCATGCTCTAGGCATAATGCATTTCCCAACTCTGACTGATATGTATCTGCGAACACAATCCCTACCTTGTATTTTTGCTCTGCAATCTCTACTTCTGCTTGCATCATTTGCTTTTGTTTGTCATAGATATATTTTTCAATTCGCTTCTCTTCAGCTTCAAGTAAAATCGCGTGCTTTTCTGTAAATTCAAAGCTTTGACTGGCACCAGTATAAGATGCTTGTAGCGTTTCGTGAACCGTATCTTTAAACTCTTCATGAGAAATTAAGTAGTAAAGGTGATTAAGTCTTTTTGCTTTTTCATTTTTCTCGTGAAACCAATCCCACGTATCGAATAAACGTACAAGCTCTACGTATTCATCCAGCATCTTCGTACGTTCCAACATCTTGTTTTCTAGTAGATATGTATAAAAAAGCGATGTAGCTGCTGTTTTCGTCCCATTCTTATCTTCTGGTATCACATGGACCCAATCGTATTTTTCAGAAAGAGGAAGTGCAGAAATATGATGATCAATAAGCGTAACCTTTTGACCATTTTTCACAAGTTCATCCAGCTTAGCTGCTACTTCATCATTTACGCTAATATCCGTTATGTATAAGTCTTGTCCATCATTATCTTCTTCTATAAAATGCAGCACCGTATCGTTTATGCGTCCGATTCCTACCGTGTCGTAATCAAGGTTCTCATCACCAAATGCTAAGCGAGCTAATAAAGCTGGGCTTACCCCATCTAAATCATTATGTGAAATTAACTTTACTTTTGTCATCAAAAAACTCCTTTAAATCGTTATCAATTACTCATTCACTTTAGTATGCGTGAATCTTTTTCCATTATAGCAAGGAATGAAAAAAAATGCGTACATCCTCACCTTTCATAAGGATGTACGCACAAAAATTCACGATGCTTGCTGATTCGCTTTTTCTTTTGATTTCTTCTCATATGAGTCTACAACAACAGAAGCTGCAGCATCTCCGACAATATTAACCGACGTACGGAACATATCAAGAATACGATCGATTGCTGCAATTAAAGCAATTCCTTCAACTGGAAGGTTGACGGCTGCTAGTACCATTGTTAACATAATCATCCCTGCACCTGGCACGCCCGCAGTACCAATTGATGCAATGGTAGTTGTAAACATGATTAGTAAAATTTCACTCATACCGAGATCAATTCCATAAAATTGTGCAATAAATAGCGCAGCAACACCTTGGTAAATCGCACTACCGTCCATATTCATTGTGGCACCTAACGGTAAAACAAAGCTTGCTGTTTCCTTTGAAACGCCAAGGTTTTCCTGAACGTTTTTCATTGAAACAGGTAGCGTTGCACCACTACTTGCTGTACTAAAAGCTACAAGGCCGGCTGGTGCTATTCCTTTTAAAAATGTAAGTGGACTCATCCCAGCAAAGCCTTTAACCGCAAGAGAATACACAACGAGAAGCTGCGTTAAACAACCTAATGCTACAGCAATAATCACCTTAGCGAGAGGTGCTAAAACAGCTAAACCATACTCACCAATAATTGGTGCTACCATTCCAAAGATACCAATTGGTGCAATGACCATGATACCACTTGTAATTTTAAACATGACTGTGGAAAAAGATTCAAATAGCTTTTGAATTGGCTTTGCTGGCTCTCCTACAAATAAAATCCCTAAACCAATTGCAATTGCCATAAAGATAATTTGTAGGATATTCCCTTCCATTAACGCTGCAAATGGATTTTCCGGAATCATGTTTAACAACGTCTCCGTAAGCGTTGGTGCTTCTCCACTCGGCGCAGTGGCTCCTTGCTGTAACGACACGTTAGCTCCTGTACCAGGTGATAAAATCACAGCATATACGATACCAATCGTCACAGCAATCAACGTTGTAAAGAGGTAGAAAACAATCGTTCTCCCTCCCATACTAAAAAGCTGCTTGGTATCTTGTAAACTTGTTACGCCTACAATGAGCGTCGTTAAAATCAAAGGCGCCATAATAAACTTAATGAGCCTTAGAAACAAATCGCCAAGCGGCTGCACGACAGACATCTTGTCTCCAAAGATGAGTCCGAGCGCAACAGCTACGACGAATGCTACTAAAACCTGCGTTAGTAACGATGGTTTTTTCATAGTTGTTCTCTCCTCATAATGATATTCCCGCTGTATCCCATCGCCTTAACTGCTACGCAGCAACTCCCCTTTTTTGCATATTTATACATATTTTGTTCACTGCATACTATACACTTTCCGTTTATCACACTACCATCTTATTCTCCATAAAGACACGTGTCAACCCTCAAAAAACTAAAAAAACGAACAAAAAAATGAGAATAGTCATCTTTGTTCGTTTTTTTAAAATCAATTGGGAGAAATCCCTTTAAAGAAGATATGTAAAATTTCCAGCGACTTATTTTTATCAAATGTAGCTATCTCATGAGGAGCTAGCTGATCAAAATGATTGCTTCTAAGAGACGAACAATAGCTGTTCCAATCTTTTTGGTTTGTCTGAACACGTTCGTTCCATTGCGCTACGGTCACTCGCTTTCCGCGGGGAGGAACCTGAGCTTCCTCGCTGCGCTGCGGGATCTCCGTTTTCCCTCTCTTTCCCGCAGGAGTCGAGTGTCCTACGTTCCATTCCACCCTGTTTCCAACATTGTTTTCACAATCAACCAAAAAACCTGAACGATTAAAAGTTATGAACTCTCAGTCGTTCAGGTATATCATTGGCTGAATTACTTATGTCTCAGCCTTTTTCTTCATCCTGCTTTCATAGGTATATTGCGGTCTTGTTGGTAAATGTCATAAACTAAAAAGCTAAATGCGTAGTAAAATGCAATGATTGCAATCGAATCTGACATAATATACATAGCGCCCAAACCAACTCCAACAACTAATGTCTGAAGGCTTAAACGATCTTTTTGAAACGCTAACTGTGACATGAAATAACCTAAACCGATTAAAACGGCTAGTACCCAGCTATTTTGAATTTGTAGAACATCATGAATATAGATATAAAGACTTGGAAAATATACCAGCGTTTCTACTACGCTTGAAGTTCCACTGTATGTAAGCCACCACTTGCGTTCTCGTTTCGTTTTTGGAACCGTTGCCTCAATTGAAGTAGGCATCTCCTGTTCCATAAATACCGTTTCTCCATGATCTTTCATCCATTGAAGCATAATTGACAATACAATAAACCCTAAAAAGATAAGCAATAATAAGTACTCAACCCAGGCTGGAAACATGTTCTTTTGCTGTATGGTATCCAAGTATACCGTTTGAAGACCCCACTTCTCTACTGGTAGCGCATAGTACAGCATAATGACTACGTAAAGAAGTAAAATAAGAACATAAAAAAACGATTGTTCTTTATAATATCGAACTTTTTTCTCTTCAGATATTATTCGTCTGACCATAATACTTTCAAAATAAGGACGAACAATACTGATGATCACGACTAAACAAGTAAATGCAATCATAAACCGCTTTAATCACCTTTTCACTTTTCATTATGTAATCAACTTTCCGTATGGTTTCTTATACAAAAAAGCTGCTGTTCTTATCAATGGTTTCCTTTTCCTATAGTATCAAATATATGAAGTTATTTACAATGAAAATATTATGTGGAAATTAAGTTGGCCACGTTTATACCACTGATTGTAACCATTGGTGACCCACCTCCTGGATGAGTTGTTCCACCGACAAAATAAAGCCCTCTTACGTCTTTGGACACGTTGCTGGGCCGTAGAAAGCTATCCATTTTCCGATTAGCACTAATACCGTAAAGAGCCCCTTTATACGCTCCGAATTGCTTTTCAATCCAGCTTGGTGTAATGACTTTTTGCCATGATAAGGTAGATGTAATATCGATATCGAACCTCTTTAGCTTTTCATAGATAACTTGTTCGTACCCATTATCATTACTCATTCCTGCTGGTGCGTTGACAAGAATAAATAAGTTATCACCAGGCGCTACGCTTCTATCTGTATAAGAAGAATTACAAATGTAGATTGTTGGATCTGATGGAAGCTGCTTTTTCTCAAACAGTTCATAGAATTCTCTTTTATAATCTTCTTCAAAGTATACTTGGTGATGAATAAGCGAGTCGTTTCTATTTTTTGTTCCAGATAAAATGACATAAGCTGAAATAGAGGGTTCAAATTTACTAACCATCTTATTTGTAAAATGCGGGCGGTTCGCTTCATCTACCAGAAACGGGTAGGCTTGCAGTAGGTCACCATTAACAATAATTGAGTCTGCGGGCAGTTTTTCACCATTCTCAAGCTTAATTCCCACTGCTTTCTTGTTCTTCACCTGCACTTTTTCTACTTGTTCATTCAGCACTAAAGTTCCTCCTGCTTTTTGAAATACCGTAGCAAATCCTTCAGCGATTCTAGGGTTCCCCCCCTGAACATAGTAAACTTCTTCGTTCATTTCTAAATGACCAATTAATGAAAAGGTAGCAGGTGAAACGTATGGTGAAGAGCCTATATACGTGGCGTAACGATTGAATGCGTTAATCACTTTTTCATTTTCAAAAAAACGCCTGTGAAAAGAATCAATTGTTTCAAATGGCTTCACTTTAAGAAGGCTCGTAAACAAAGACGGGTTCATATAATCTTTCCACGATGAAAACGTTCGATAAAAGAACTGATTTTGTGCCTCACCTTCTCTTTCCACCAAGTTAGCCACTCGCTCAACGTTTTTCTACCCGTCATAAACACGTCAAATGTTGAAAGGTCCTCGCTAACAAGCTTACTTTTAATGCTATCTAACTCAGTAGTTACGGCCTGCTCTAGCTTATGAGTTAATTCACTTCGACTTGTTTCTGTATTTACTTCTATACGTTTACCCACTTTAATAAATAGCTCTGGACGCTGATCATGACGAAAACTATAGTAATATGCAATTGGAATAGCTTGTACACCCTTTTCTTTTAACATGATAAAAGATGGGCCGTCCGAAAATTGCAGAGGTCGCTTCTCTAAATGTTCTTCCTTTCCCTGTGGAAAAATCCACACCCCTTTTTTCTCTTAACAATTCCCTTGCATACAGGAGCGATTTCATAATATGCTTTGGCGAGGCTTGATTAACCGAAAATGCTCTATTTTCAATATATTCTTCACTATGTTATGTACAACCATATCTATATTTGGCATAAAAATAGACATGAAAGATAAGCTGAAGAATTTAACTTTCATTTCATGTCTATGGCGTAGCATTTGCTTTTTTAGCTAGTAAAAGCTGAATCGGCAATCCAACTATCAGTCCTGGAATCACAGACAGCATCGGTAGCCAAATCGGCCCAAGCAGTACTCCGTTAATTTTCACAACTGAAGCATACATGATGCCTACTGTTACAAAGTAAGCACAGCATGCAAACGGTATAAACGAGTAAAGAGGAGGGGGATCTGCTTCTGCATCTTTAAAACCATCCCACATTGCAAAAAAATACAAGCATGGGTAAAACATAATCCACTGCATGTCTACAGTTGCTAACGCCTGTTCAGTTTCACCTAAAAAACTTAATTGTATTGCAGAGTTAAAATGTGCGCCCATATTGATTAAAAATTCTAATACTATAAACACAATCCCTTTTACGTACTGCTTGTTTAATAATTGACTAAACCCTGGGGGCAATATTCCACAAGATCGCTTCTAGCCTAGTCAAAAAATTCATTCTCACAATTTAGAATATATACAGGGGGCACTCGGCATGGTAATTGTTTTTTCATCCTTATCTACCTCGCATTGATTTACCAATAGTTTTAGTAAAGGAGAAAAATTTATACCCCTAAATGTAATTTTCTGTAAGTTCACTTAACACCATTACTCAAAGGCAGCTCTTAATATTTACGAAGATGAACCACCTCTAAGCCTAACAGGCGCTTTCTCAGGAACTGAAAACATCTATTAATAATACTTTCAAGCGTTTTTGTATCATTTCCCAAAATTCTAATGGCACATCCATTAATCGCTAATTTTGAAATCCCTATATATCCATGCTGCTCTTCACTTATTACTTCATCATACAATTCATCAATGACCGAATCGATAATTCCTTCAGCCACTGCTAAAAAAGAACCGAAATGTGTGTAGCCCTCCATTTTCATAATCGCATGGATGTCTTCATGAGGCGATAAAAACAAATGGTCAAACACCATTAACTGATTGTTTTGATAAACTTTGAGCTTCGAACGCAGTGAATCATACTTAAATATCTCTCCATTAGGTGACCAGCCTGGCGTAATAACGTCAGAGATAAAAAATGTTGCTTTCTCTTCCATATGTACAGTTGTTTCTTGTATAAACTGCGCATCTTCGTATAAAATAAGCGGATCTGGAAGGTATTCAATCACTGCTCCTTTTTTTAAGAGCAGCTCTGTTTCCTGAACTACAGGTGCGTTTGGCGTTCGGTATACTTTTGTTGCAGCCTGTGTCGTCAAGCATAAATGTGCACCCTCTTCAGCCGTAATACACGCTTTATAACGGTCTCCACCAACATATCCACCTCCTACATGTAGAAGGTAGATTGTTGGGGTATGCTCTTCCATGTAAATTGGGCGAGCCACCTTAAAAGCTCCGTCATGATATGTGTTATAAACAACCGTCTTACCTTTCACCTTGTGCGACTCAAGCTTTAAATAGCCTGTATAGCTCATGATTTAATGCCGATAAGCAATACTTCTTTTTTGATCCACTGAATTACTTCATCCAGTCCTTGATCCTTTTTCAAATTTGTAAATACAAAAGGCTTTTTACCTCGGGCTGCAATTGTATCTTCTTTCATTACATCTAAGCTTGCACCAACATACGGAGCTAAATCCGTCTTATTAATAATAAACAAGTCTGATTTAATCATTCCTTGTCCACCTTTACGCGGAATCTTTTCACCCTGAGCGACGTCAATAATATAAATAGAAAAATCGACAAGTTCTGGACTAAACGTTGCTGCTAAATTATCTCCACCGCTTTCCACAAAGATCAGCTCAACGTCAGGATGTCTTTCAACCAGCTCGTCGATTGCCGCAAAGTTCATAGAAGCATCTTCTCGAATAGCGGTATGCGGACAACCTCCTGTTTCCACACCAATGATGCGTTCTTGAGGTAATACGCTATTTTTCACTAAAAACTGAGCATCTTCTTTTGTATAGATATCATTTGTAATAACGGCCATGCTTAGCTCACTTTGCAGTGCTCTCGTTAGTCTTTCTACAAGCATCGTTTTCCCCGCCCCTACAGGACCTCCAATACCAATTCTCATTGCATTCATTTTTTCGCCTTCGCCACAAAGGCTTCCCTCCCTTATATCGTTTTGTATTAAGACATAAATAAGCGAACGTGCAGACGTTCATGCTGCATTTGAGCGATTTCAAGACCGGGCATCATTGCACCAAGCTCACTTGAATCCGCTTGAAGAATATTCATTACTGCCTGGTCAATTTTCTCATGAAAAGCAAGCGAAATTCGTTGACCATCTGTTTGTCCAATTGGGATACCACGAACTGCATTTTGAATAAGCGATGACACAGTGGCGTACAAATGCGTAGAAACAGCTGTTTGTTTACACACCTGTAATTGCTCAGCTATAATGGCAAAAACAATTGATGGATGACCAAAACACTCCTTCCGCTGAATCTCTTGTTCGTAGCATTCTAAAAGCTTCCCACCAAACAGATCGACGCAAAGCTTGACCATTCTCTGACCAATTCTCCTTGTCCCTTCTCTTGTTTCTTTTGCTAGCGCCAGTGCATACAGCTCTTGATCTAATTCCTTTATTTTCTGAAGGTGCCCTTCTGAAGCAAATTCATATGCCAGTCGGCAAGCTAACCCATCTGTATAAGTAAGCTGTGTTTCAACATACGTACTAAGAGCTTCTGAAAACGTAACAGCATTTATAATTCGCTCTTTTTGAATATAGGTTTCCATGCCAAATGAATGTGAAAAAGCGCCGGATGGAAAGTTTGAATCACACAGCTGTACAAGCGCTAACAGTTGATTAGTCATGACTATGTCCAATATGTCTAAATGCTTTTTGAACCGTTCTTTTTTCACGCTTATACGGAATGCTTAGCTCGTTAAGAAGCTCTTCGACTAAATAATCATATTGAACAAGCATTTCGTTTTCTTCAAATTGAGCTGGCAGATGCCGGTTTCCAAGCTGATGAGCAATCTCCCCCATCTGCTTAATACTTGTGGGTTGAATCGTTAATAAGTCATCTGCTATTACTTGAATAACAATCATATTCTTCTCATCCATATAAAGCACATCACCATCTACAAGCTCACGATTGTCTTTCAAACGAATTCCTAGTTCTTTACCGTGATCGGTCACAACTCGCTGCACGCGCTTTAATAGATGATCACTTTCTAAATACACTTTTTCAATATGTGGCGCTTTCTTTTCTAGCGTAGCGACATTTCCAACAATTTGCTCGATTAACATTGTTTGTTTTCACCTCAAAATAAAAAGTATCGTTGTGCCATAGGCAATACTTCTGCTGGCTCACACGTAATTAATTCATCATCCACTCGCACTTCGTACGTTTGTGGATCCACATCAATTTTAGGCATTTCACCATTTAGCTTCATGTCCGTTTTACTTAGTGAACGAATCCCTTTTACAGGCTTAATCCGTTTCTCCAATCCCAAGGTTCGATGTACTCCTCGGTTATATGCAGCTTGCGAGATAAATGTTATCGACGTTTTACTGCGTGCTTTCCCGAAAGAAGCAAACATCGGGCGATATAGAACCGGCTGAGGAGTAGGTATAGAGGCATTAGGATCACCCATTTGACTGTGAGCAATCATTCCGCCTTTAATAATCAACTCTGGCTTTACACCAAAAAACGCTGGATCCCAAACGACTAAGTCTGCAAGCTTACCAACTTCTACTGAACCTACGTATTCTGAAATGCCGTGGGTGATAGCTGGATTAATTGTATATTTTGCGATATATCGCTTAATCCGTTCATTATCACCAATACCGTTATCACCTTTTAGTTTTCCTCTTTGCTTTTTCATCTTATCTGCTGTTTGCCACGTTCTCGTAATCACTTCACCAACACGACCCATTGCTTGCGAATCAGAAGAGATCATGCTAAAAACTCCAAGGTCATGCAGAATATCTTCAGCTGCAATCGTTTCTTTACGAATACGGGAATCTGCAAATGCAATATCTTCTGGTACAGAAGGATCTAGGTGATGACAAACCATCAGCATATCTAAATGTTCTTCTAGAGTGTTAATCGTATACGGTCTAGTTGGATTCGTTGATGACGGCAGAATGTTCTTAAAGCTTGCCATCTTCATAATGTCAGGTGCATGTCCACCACCTGCTCCTTCCGTATGATACGTATGAATAACACGATTTCCAATTGCTCTCATCGTATCTTCGACAAACCCACCTTCATTTAGCGTATCTGTGTGAATCGCAATCTGTACATCATATTCATCCGCAACTTGCAGACTTGTATCGATTGCTGATGCGGTGGTACCCCAATCTTCATGAAGCTTAAGGCCAATCGCTCCAGCCTCAATTTGTTCGATAAGAGGCGTTTTTGCTGATGCATTCCCTTTACCTAAAAAGCCTAAATTCATGGAAAAAGCCTCAGCTGCTTCTAGCATCCGCTCGATATACCACGCTCCAGGTGTACACGTCGTCGCGTTTGTTCCCGTTGCAGGACCTGTCCCTCCTCCAATCATTGTTGTTACTCCAGACGATAAGGCGGTTTCAATTTGTTGTGGACAGATAAAGTGAATGTGCGCATCAATTCCTCCAGCCGTCACAATTTTTCCTTCCGCAGCAATAATTTCTGTACTAGCCCCAATAACAAGATCAACATCATCCATTAATAATGGATTTCCCGCTTTTCCAATGGTTTGAATCATGCCATCTTTTACACCAATATCTGCTTTGTATATCCCCGTATAATCCATGATGATGGCATTCGTAAAAACAAGATCTGCTGCTTCACTTCTTGTCGCAAGAGGATGCTGTCCCATCCCATCACGGATGACTTTTCCTCCCCCAAACTTCACTTCATCACCATAGGTTGTAAAGTCCTGTTCAATTTCAATAAAAAGGTCGGTATCCGCTAGCCTTACAGCATCTCCAACCGTCGGCCCAAACATATCTGCATACTGTTTTCTTGACATTTTAAAGCTCATGTTCGACCTACTCCTCTTTTAGCTGGCCCGTGGGTCCATTTGTTTTATTATTTAATCCATATACATGCTGTGATCCTGAAAAGGGTACAAGCTGTACATTTTTAGGATCACCTGGTTCAAAGCGAACGGCCGTACCAGCAGGAATATTCAAGTGATAGCCAAACGCTTCTTTGCGGTTAAACTCTAATCCGTAATTAACTTCATAGAAATGAAAATGAGATCCCACTTGAATAGGACGATCACCTCGGTTGGTTACTAACATCTCGACTATACCCTTATCTTTGTTACAAACAATTTCATCTTTACGTAACTTGTATTCTCCGGGAATCACTTCTTCTCCCCCCTATCGAATTGGATCATGTATCGTCACAAGTTTTGTTCCATCTGGAAACGTTGCTTCTACTTGAATATCATGAATCATTTCAGGAATACCTTCCATTACATCATCTCGTGACAAGATTTGTGTTCCGAGCTGCATTAATTCGGCAACAGTTCGACCATCTCTGGCGCCTTCTGTTATTTCATATGTAATAACGGCAACTGCTTCTGGATAGTTCAGTTTTAGCCCCCGCTTTTGCCTACGCCTCGCAAGGTCTGCAGCGACAACCACCATAAGTTTTTCTTGCTCTCGTTGTGTGAGTTTCATTTAAACCTCCCTTTCTATACTACTAAATGCTTTTGAATAGCTTCTAAGTTCACATTTTTTGAATCTCCTTGTGCAACAATTCGACCATGATCTAAAATGTAAAAAAAGTCCGAACAAGCTAGTGCTAAATCTACGTTATGCTCTACTAAAACGATGCCAACACCTTGTTCTCTAGCAATTTTAATAATGACCCTTTCAATAAGCTGAACAATAGAGGGTTGTATTCCTTCCATTGGTTCATCCAGCAACAAAAGTTCAGGATTTCCTACTAAAGCACGGGCAATCGCAAGCTGCTGCTGTTGACCACCGCTTAAATCACCTCCTTTCCTCTGTAACATTTCATGAAGAACTGGAAACAGCTCAAACACATGTGATGGAATAACGTCTTTTTTTGGTTTTTTTTGAAGCGCTTCAAGACCTAACAATAAATTTTCCTCTACTGTTAATGTTGAAAAGATATCCCTTCCTTGAGGAACATAACCTATCCCTTTTTTTGCTCGCTGCTCTGGTCTAAGACCTTTTACGGAGTGATTTCTCCAAACAACATCTCCTGCACTCGGCTTCAGTAAACCCATTAGTGTTTTCATTAACGTTGTTTTTCCAACTCCATTACGCCCAAGAACTGCAATAATTTTTCCTTTTTCAACTTTAATTGAAACGTCACGTAAGATCGTGGTTTCATCATACCCCGCTTGTAGATTTGCTACATTTAGCATGTTTGCTTCCTCCTCCCAAGGTATACTTCTTGAACGTGCTCATTTTCTTGAACATCTGTCATATTACCTTCGCAAAGTATTTTCCCTTCATGCATGACCGTAACTTGCTTAGAATACTTTCTGACAAAATCCATATCGTGCTCCACTACAAGTACAGAACATGACGCGGAGATCTCATGCATTAATTCACCGGTTTTTTCTCGTTCTTTCCCAGTCATTCCAGCAATGGGCTCATCTAGAAGTAACAAGCTTGGGTTTTGCATAAGCTGCATTCCAATCTCTAGCCATTGCTTTTGCCCATGTGATAACTCTCCAGCTTGCTTGTATACGAAGTCTTGCAAACCAATTTGCTCAAGTACTTTTTCAATATGATTTTTTGTCTCTCCAGTCATTCTGGCAAATAAAACAGAGGTGAGATTTCTTTTTTGCCTGATTGATAGTTCCAAATTTTCAAACACACTTAACTGTGAGAAGATAGAAGGGTTTTGAAACTTTCTTGCAATTCCCTTTTGAACAATTTTATGTTCTTGAAGGCTTCCAAGGTTAACCACCTCTTCAAACAAAACTCTTCCAGATGTTGCTTTTGTTTTCCCACAGATGACATCTAAAATTGTTGTCTTCCCAGCCCCGTTAGGACCAATTAAAAACCTCACTTCATTCGGTTCAATCATTAAGTCCACACCCTGCAAGGCTTTGAATCCATCAAAATCAACCATAACATTATCGCACCATAGTATCTGGCTCATGAGATTTCTCCTTTCTAGATTTAAGCTTTTTAAATTTGTTCTGTATTGATTGAACAAGTCCAGCCATACCATTCGGTAAGAACAACACGACTACAATAAACAATAAACCTAAAAGGATTAGCCAAATATCTGGGTATGTCTCGCTAAATAAACTTTTCGCACCATTTGTAAAGATAGCACCAAACACAGCACCAAGAAGAGAATGTCGCCCTCCAATCGCTACCCATAAAACCATTTCGATAGATGGCGTTATGCCCATCATTGCAGGTGAAATAATCCCTACCTGAAGAACAAACAACATACCTGCTACACCAGCAAAAGCAGCTGATAAAGAATATACAAACACTTTATAAGAAGTTGGATTAAAACCTAGAAAACGAACGCGGTTTTCACCATCTCGTATAGCCATTAATACTTTCCCAGCTCTACTTTTAGTTAGCCAGATGGAAAGTGCAAAAACAATTGCCAATACACCTACTGTGACAAAGTAAAGAATTTGTTGAACAAAAGAATCCGCTAATGACATCCCCAAAAATGTATAAAAGCTGGTAAGACCATTTGTTCCTCCTGTTAAATCTTGTTTTCCAATAAATAAAGTGACTACAACGACAACAATTGCTTGAGAAATTAACGAAAAATAAACCCCACGGATGCGATTTTTAAACGTAAAGTAACCAAGAACTGTTGCTAACAGCATTGGTACTATGATCCCTGCACCAATTGCAAATACGGGGTTCGTAAACGGCTTCCAAAAAGCAGGAAGAGTCGTAACGCCACTCCACTCCATAAAATCTGGAAGACCAGTAGTCGAACCTTCTAGCTTTAGATACATGCCCATGCAATAAGCTCCTAGTCCAAAAAACACGCCATGCCCTAAGCTTAAAATACCTGTATAGCCCCATATTAAAGAAATTCCTATTGCCACAATGGCATAGCATAAAAACTTCGCTAATAAACCCAAACGAAACTCTTGCAGGAAAAGTGGTGCTACTAGAAAGCCAATAAGTACAACGATATATATAGCATATGTGCGATTAAATTTCATGGATAATCCTCCTTTAATCCAATGAGCGTGTTCGCATACTTACAAGGCCAGACGGCTTCCATTGTAAAAATGCAATAATTAGTGCAAACACAATTACTTTTGCAATGGTGGCGCTCGTTGTATATTCAATCGTTGTACTTAAAATCCCAATTCCTAAGGCGCCAATCACTGTTCCTGTCAGCTTGCCAATCCCACCTAATATTACAATCATAAACGCATCAATAATATAGTTGGTACCAATTGAAGGTCCAATTGGTCCAATAACTGTGAGTGCGCAACCTGCAAGGCCCGCAAAACCTGAACCTAACGCAAAGGCATAGCTATCTACCTTCTTGGTTGAAACCCCTAAGCAAGAAGCCATTTCTCGATTAAGCATAACGGCTTTCATTTTTCGACCAATTGCTGTTTTATAAAGGAAATAAGAAAGGCCAACTATGCTAAAAACAGCTAATGCTAAAATAAAAAGCCTTTTATACGGAAGAGTTGCCCCAAGAATACTAAATCCACCGTCTAGCCAATCGGGTGTCTTAACTGCTACATTCGGCGCTCCAAATATAGAACGAGCCGCTTGTTGTAAAATTAAACTCACTCCCCACGTGGCTAGCAAACTATCTAACGGACGATCATACAAAAAACGAATGACGGTCTTTTCAATGATTATTCCTAATACTGCGCTGATTAAAAATGCTAAAGGAATTGCTAGAATAAAATAATAAGCAAGCATTTGCTGAGGTAAATATGAAGAAACAATTTGTTGTACCACATAAGTAGTGTAGGCACCCACCATAATTAATTCGCCATGCGCCATATTAATTACATTCATTAGTCCAAACGTAATCGCAAGTCCTAACGCAATAAGAAGCATGATTGACCCTAAACTTAATCCATTAAAGAGCTGTGTAATAAAAATGGACAATAAAATGACTCCTCTCTATCTTCAAAAGATAAGATGTATACTTAGCACATCTTATCTTTTGAAAGCTTAGTAATCACTATTTTTTATTGCTGAGTGAAGCTCCCCATTCATAGCTTTCAAGGTATGGATCAGGCTTAATCGATTCACCGGATTTCCATACTTCTTTAAACTGACCGTCAGCTTGCACTTGACCGATTCGAGCTGTTTTCCAGATATGCTGATTAGCTCCTTCTATTTTCACTACTCCACTCGGCGCATTAAATTCAATTCCATCAGCTGCTTTCTTCACTTTATCAATCTCAAAGCTTCCTGCTTTCTCCACCGCTTTGGCCCATAAATATACTGCTGTATAGGCAGCTTCTATTGGGTCACCAGTTACGCGGTCATCTCCGTATTTCTTTTTATAGTTTGCTACAAATTCTTCATTTTCGGGAGTGTCTGTTGTTTGATAGTAATTCCAAGATGCATAATGCCCCTCTAATACAGAGGCACCAATTCCTCTTATCTCTTCTTCTGCTACGCTTACAGATAGTACCGGAATATCAGCAGAAGTAATACCAACATCTTTTAATTGTTTAAAGAAAGCAACATTACTGTCACCGTTTAATGTATTGAATATTACATCAGGCTTCGCGTCTTTAATTTTACTAATTAGCGTGCTATAATCTGTGTGCCCAAGAGGTGTATATTCTTCCCCAGCTAACGCGCCCCCTTCTGCTTTCAACTGAGATTTAATGACTTTGTTAGCTGTTCGTGGAAACACATAGTCTGAACCTATTAGAAAAACTTTTTTTCCTTTATTTTCAAGCAACCATGTGACAGCAGGTACAATTTGCTGGTTAGTTGTGGCGCCCGTATAGAATATGTTAGGTGATGACTCCATTCCTTCATATTGGACTGGGTACCATAACAAGCCGTTATTTTGTTCAACTACAGGCAGCATCGCTTTACGACTCGCTGACGTCCATCCTCCAAAGATTGTTGCTACTTGATCTTTTTGCAAAAGTTTTTTTGCCTTTTCAGCAAACGTAGGCCAATCAGAAGCTCCATCTTCAATTACAGGCTCAATTTTTTTACCAAGCACTCCTCCTGATGCATTTATTTCATCAATGGCCATCAATTCTGCATCGCGCAATGAAACTTCACTAATAGACATGGTTCCACTTAGTGAATGTAAAACCCCCACTTTCACAGTGTCCCCAGATGTATCTATCATCGCTTTTTGCCCTTCTGTGCTAGTTGTTTTCCCGCAACCTGCAAGAACAAGCGTTGAGACTGCTATAGCTGATAAAACTGTTTTCCAACTGATTGGTTTCAATTGTGCCACTCCTTATCACATTCTAATTATTTGTGTTATAATTAGAATTAGGCATACATACCCCAATTTGTTATGCCCAATTCAAGCTTCTCACCGCCATGAGAAGCTTTTTATGTATAAACCTCCCTTCACATCATCATGTTATTTTTCCTCACATCCGATGATATTTCTAATTATAATAAATTTTCTGACAAAATCAAGGTATTTTTTGAAACCTTTCCCAGAAAGCGCTAACATTAAAGGTGTTTTTTTGTAGATTATTCGTTTTCTGTATGTAATCATAAAAAAGAGATGCCTGAAATCAGACATCTCTTTTTTCTTATACACTATTAATCTAATACTGTAATGTTAACTGTTTTACGACCCCATTGCTCTGCATCAGCTTGTGCAGGAACAAATACGTCGATTTTATTACCTTTAATCGCTCCGCCAGTATCAGCAGCGATTGCTTCTCCATAGCCTTCAACATATACTTTTGAACCTAATGGGATTACGCTAGGATCTACAGCAATTACTTTTTGGTTTGGATTTGCTTTCAAATCTACTCCCGTAGCAGTTACACCGCTACATCCTTCACAGCTAGCTGTATACGCAGTTGCTTCAACTGTTAACTGCTTACCGCTCTGTTGTGATTGTTCAGCAGGTTGTTCTTCTTTAGCTGGCTCAGGTTGTGGGGCTGGTGCAGCAGCTTCCTGAGCTGGCTCTTGTTTTTGTTCAGCTTCTGGTGCCGGTTGTTCGGCTGGTTCTTCTTTAGGCGCCGGCGCAGCTTCTTGCACTGGTTCAGCTTTTGGTGCTGGAGCTGGTTGTGCTACAGCTTGTGAACCTCCACTTGTTTCAATAGCAAAGACCTGACCTGGAATGATAAGATCATTTCCTAATCCGTTCCAAGCTTTAATTTGCTCTACTGTTACGCCATACTTTTGGCTGATTGACCATAATGTATCGCCGCGCTCAACTTTATGTGTAATTTCTTTTATGATTGATACATTTAAATTTTGTTCTGGATGAATAATCGTTGATGTTAAGTTATTTGCATCTTTTAATTCGTCAACGCTCACATCGTGGTTTTGAGCGATGCTCCATAACGTATCACCTTTTTGGACTTGATACGTGTCGTTTCCACTTGCAGATGCTCCACCTGCAAATCCTGCTGAAAGGATTGCTGTTGTTCCTAGAGTAAATATAAATTTCTTCATTTACGAATACCTCCTTATTTACTCAATGATTGAATGATATCACCTAGAGATTGCACAGCCATTACAGGAACATTCAACTTCCATTACAAAAATAACGCTTTTTTAACATGAAACTGTAATATTTCTGATAATTTGTCCATATGCTTCAACACTTTCTATTTATTTGTTGTTTTTTACAAACAAACCCTCCTATTCCTTTTTATTCATAAAAAATGCACCCTAATTGCTAGAAATCTCTAACAACTAGGGTGCATTTCATCAATTGCATATAACTGGTTATTTATTTTTTATTAAAGCCTTGCTTCTCTACGTACTCTTTCATATACATACGCGTTGGGTTCGATAGCATATGAGCCATTTGACCAGTCCACGTATCGTTTCTTTTTCCATTCGTACGCTCATTATAATAAGAAGAAATTTGTTCATCATAGGCTTTTAATTCTTCAATAAACTTATTTTGATCTTGCTCGTATACTTCTTCATGATACACATTAGCTTGAGGTAAACGAGGCTTTTTATCCGTATCAGCAGCCGGGTATCCAATCGTTAAACCGAATAGAGGCAGTACGCGACCAGGTAGCTTTAATAATTCTTGAACGTCTTGAAGTTGATTTCGAAGACCGCCAATATAACAAATTCCAAGGCCCATTGACTCCGCAGCAACCGAAGCATTTTGAGCTGCTAAAGCTGCGTCTATTAAAGCAACCATGAATTTTTCGGCACTTTCAAGGGACTCAGATAAATCTTTACCTTCTATTTGAGCAATAACATCATGCCTATGCAGGTCTGCACAAAAAATAAGCAAGTGACCATTTTGAGCAACATACGGTTGATTACCCGCTAATTCAGCTAAGCGATTCTTGGTTTGTTGATTTTTAACTCCAATAATTGAATATGCCTGTATATAGCTTGATGTGGATGCTGCTTGAGCACTTTCTACGATCTTATGAATTTGCTCATTCGTTAAAGGTTTATCCTGGTATTTTCTAACAGAGCGATGACTTAAAATTGTTTCAATAACTTCGTTCATTTTTCAGAACTCCTTTTTCATTTTAATTCATTCGCTTCTTAGTATAACGAACATTTTCTTTTTTCAATATTTTTCTGCTTTATAACCGACTCTTTGTTGTTTCGTATTCATATAGATGAAACTGGTTCGCCAATACGTCAGAAACCGAGTACTCAATGCTTTCAATGTATTCATCCATTCTTCGTAGTAGCCGGTTGCGCTGCACATCATTTTCAAGCACTTCCACCAACTGATCTTCAAGCAGCTGTGCTTTGTTAAGAGGCATCAATAAACCCTTTCTTTTTAACGTTTGAATATTAACTTGTTCTTGTCCTGGAAGTGAAGAATGAATAAAAATCGGTAGGCGTTTACGTAAAGCTTCACTAATGGTAACACCACCCGCTTTTGTCACAACTGCACTAGCTTGTTCATATAAGCAATTCATTCTTTTTCTGCAAGCAATATACGGAAGGGGTGTAATGCTTGGATGATTTAACTTTACGAGCTCTTGAAATAGCTTTTTGTTGTTTCCGCATAGTACCACATATTGATAAATACTATCGTAGGGAACAGAGCTAAGCATTTGTTTTACATTACCAAGCCCCGCATTCCCTCCAGCTATTAGAATCATCTTTTCAGATTTTAAGTCTATTCGTTTATTCGTAAAAGCAGCATGAACTGGAATTCCAGTCACATAAATGTTACGAGCAGGCACATCGTGAATACTTTGTAAAAAGTTTTTTGTTTCCTTATCAGGTACACAATGAATATCTACACCATTTTTCCCCCACACATCGCTTACTAAAAAGTCAGTATAGATATTAACAAGGGGTGTATCAATGATTCCTTTTTCTTTCAATCCGCTAATGACACGCGAAGGAAAGCTGTGAGTGCAAACAATAACGTCTGGCTTCTCAGACTCAACTAACCGCTTCATATTGTATTCAATAATCGGCCAGCTCTTAACAACAAAATCATCACATGTATGATTCTCCACTTTATAGACGTGTTCGTGATAAAATTTCTCAAACTGCTTTGGAAACATAGAAATCCATTTCATATATAAAGATGAAATTAACTGTTCAAGAGGTTTGCTCCAGTAACTTAGGCAATCAATCTTTTTCACAGAAATTTGCTTATAATTTGCCACGATTATTTCCATTACAGCATCCGCTACCTGATGATGTCCAGATGCCCTCTTAAACAAGGGCAAAAATAAAATCTTTTTCATGAATGATCACTCCCTTTAAAGCGGGTGCTTCGCTTTTTTCGCAGCTGTAGTATAACGTAAACAACAAAAAATAAAATGGCTCCCCCGACAATAATTGAAATATGAACTTGATCTCCAACAAAATAGCCTAGTAATAAAAAAGATAGTACCCATACAATTCCGCCTATTACGGAAAAACAAACATATAATAAAAAAGGATAATGACTAATTCCTGCAAGGTACGGGCTAATTTGCCGAAGACCAGGAACAAATAAGCCAAATAAAATTGTCCACTTTCCATGCTTATGAAACTTCTCACGAGCAGCTTTTAATTTTGGTTCAGTTAGTCCAACATACTTTCCATACTTACTAAAGAATGGGACTCCTGCATATCTACCCAGCGCATAAGCTACCAGCATACCAACGATAACACCTAGGCAGGCATAGATTGTTGATGAATACAACAACAGCTGGCCTTTTGCAATAAACATTCCAAGAATAATTAAGAATGACTCTTCAGGAGCTGGAATACCAACAATCCCGCAAAATAAAATTAAAAATATTGTGGTATAACCAAATGCATTAATATAATGTGACACCATTGTTAATTCCACGTGCTTGTTCCTTCCTTTTGTAATTCAGAGAGCGTCTTACTATTCATCTTGTGCTGCTTGGCATATGGAATGAATTCTCTCAAAGCACCAATTGTATGCTCTGGTGCTTTTTCATCTGCTCCTTTTGTTTCTCCATTATCATGCAACACATAGACTGCGCCACGTTTTAATTTACTCTTCATCTCAGCTTCTAATGCTCTTTTTGTTTTCTTAAGCGACCAATCTCCAAATATATTAGACCAAATAATTGTATGGTAAGGTCTTGCACACCAAATGCTAAATAAATTCAAGTGCCCCCATGGCGGACGATAAAATATGGGCTCTACTCCAGCTGCTTCTATAATAACATCTTTACACATTTGAATTTCTTTCTTTAATCGACCTGGTGTTAAAAACCAGGCACTTACATGATTATAATGATGGATACCAATTTCATGCCCTTCCATGACCATTCGTTTAAGTAGATCGGGTTGTTCTTCTGCAATTGACCCTACTACAAAAAAAGTTGCTTTCATTTCATGTTCTTTTAGCAAATTTAAAATCTGAACCGTATATTCTCTGTGAGGCCCATCATCAAATGTTAAAGCAAATGATTGAGCTCTCTTTACATTTATATATACGTTTGGATGAAACCACCGGTATAAATAGGTTGGGAATACTGCATACAAAAGCCAACAAAATCCAATTACTAATGAAACAACCAAAAACCATTTTATTACAATCATTCCAAATTACCTCATCCTTAATATTCTTTCATTATAACGTTTTTTTAAGTCTTTTGTTTCATTTTTTAAACATTTTCATCCTAACAAGCTTGATAGTACTGTGCAACTCAAAAAAAGGATGGGATATAACTAAATGAGCTCTTCTTAAAGACGAATCAACAAAAAATCCGAACCATAAAAGAGCTAACTCTTACTAGTTCGGATTTATCATTAACTGAAATAGTTACGTCTCAGCTTCTTTTTATTTACTTTCATGAATGCGTCTATACCATGCTTTTGCCGCTTCTACTTCTGTTCGCGTAAGCTGATGACCAAAAGACTCCCAGTGAACGTCGACAGTAGCTCCTGCACCTTGAAGAAGTGTTGTTAATTCTTTCGTTTCGTCCGCTGGACAAATTGGGTCGTTTACTCCTGCACCAATAAAAATCGGAATACCTTGTGCATTAGGTACTTTAATATCTCTTCTTGGTACCATCGGGTGGAAAAGCACTGCACCTTTTAATGACTGTTCATAGTGAAACAGTAAGCTCCCCGCAATATTAGCACCGTTTGAATAACCAATTGCTATAATATTCTTCCTATCAAAGGCATATTCTTCAGCTGCTTCGTCTAAGAAATTATTTAGCTCTTTTGTTCGAACTGCTAAATCTTCTATATCAAAAACACCCTCTCTTAAACGCTTAAAAAATCTCGGCATCCCTTGTTCTAATACGCTCCCTCTAACCGATAACACAGACGCTTCAGGGTCAATCATTTCTGCAATTGGCAACAAATCCTCTTCTGTTCCACCCGTTCCGTGAAGCATTAGCAAAACTGGCTTTTTACTATTTATTCCTTGTTTAAAGATATGTTTCATCTCTCTCTTCACTCCTCTGCATATAAATATCTCGAATTAAAGATATTTATTATTATACGAACTCTTCTTATAAATGTAAAGGTGTTGCTCAATACACAACCTTAAATAAATTGAACATACTAACAAGCACTTAAAACGGCAAATTCTTATCAATTATGCATTGAATAGTCCATACATCGCATGACTAATTATTCATTACAAGGTTTTCTCTTATCTTTTAATTTTACTGTTGCTCAACATTTCACAGCTTTTTGTAATAAACCCCCTTTCTCTTGTTAATATTTTCTATATTGTACCGATAGTAGTAAATGACCTAGTGTTGAACGATTACTTTTACTATTTAAAATAACGCATGAAGAAGCAATACCTAGCGTAATTAGATATTGTTTTATTTGACAAACCAAAATTTATGGGTACACTAAATGCAAGATGTATCCGTCTTGTTTAAGTTTGTTGTAAACAAGAAAAATTTAACTTCTTTTGTTGTAGAAGACTGTACTATTGAATAAGATTATGCCGATAAGTATAGGCAACCTCTTCAATAAGTATGCGTACAAGTGTAAACCAACCTTAACAATTAAAAAGAGTAACTAGTTAAACCATCTCTAGTGAAACAAACAACCACCGTTGTCAATAAGCTACATAAAGGACATGCCATGATTAAGGTTATCAAAAACCCTTTCTCTTCATGCTTACACTCTATGTGCTAACTTACCATAAGGATAGAAGTTAAAGCTCTATCTTATTGAACACGGAATTATTAATTAGTGTGGAGTGAGAAACCATGAGAAAATTTATTCTCGCTGTTTTAACCGTTATTCTAGTGATCCTTCTTGGTGTCACTTATGTGTTAAAGCAATTTGAACAAACAGCTAGCTTATCATACAGCAAGCTGCAGGCTGTACAAAGCACTGTCATTTACGACAAAAATAATCGACCACTTGATGAATTATATAAGACGGTTCCAAGACAAAATGTGTCCATTGACGAAGTGCCTGATCATGTCAAAATGGCATTTGTTGCAACAGAAGACCGTCGCTTTTATGACCATTTTGGAATTGACATGCAGGGAATTGCGCGTGCTGTGTTTAAAAATGTCATCACGATGAGCAAAGCTGAGGGTGCAAGTACTATCACCCAACAACTTGCACGAAACTTATATCTATCTAACGATAAAACGTTTAAGCGCAAGTTTGACGAAATGCTTTTATCAATCGGACTTGAAAAGCAGTTTTCAAAAGATCAAATTTTAGAACTATATATGAATCAAATATATTTTGGTAGCGGCGTATATGGTATTGGAGCCGCATCTCAGCTTTACTTTAACAAAGACGTATCCCAATTAAGTGTTGGTGAAGCGGCACTGCTAGCTGGACTTCCAAAAGCGCCAAGCACATACTCACCTGCTAGTAGCACAGAAGAAGCAACCAAGCGTCGAAACGTCGTTCTCCAGCTTATGTTAGACCAAGAAGTCATTACGCAAGATGAGTATAATCAAGCTATCAATGAACGAATTGTCAAGCCTGACGTAACGTTTAAGCAACGAAATAGTCATCAAGCTTTCGTAGACTATGTTGTTCGTGAAGCTGAGAAAACGTACGGTGTTACGGCAGAAGATTTATACAAAGGCGGCTACGAAATTTATACTGATTTCGACCCACTTCTACAGGAATCCATTAATCGCTCCGTAACTAATCACGTGTTTGCAGACGATACGGCATCACACAAAGTAGAAGTTGGAATCGCCGCTATCAATCCAAAAACAGGCGGTATATCAGCTATTTACGGTGGGCGAAATTATCAAACAAACGGACTAAACCGAGCTACAATCGGTTACCAGCCTGGATCAGCTATTAAGCCCCTTGCTGTTTATGGGCCTGCGCTTGAAACTGGCGACTACAGCCCAACAACTACTCTTGTGGATGAGCCGGTAGACTTTAATGGCTATAAGCCTCAAAATGCAAGCGGTCGCTATCTTGGAGAAATACCGATGCGAGAAGCCATTGCTCGTTCAGTCAATACAACAGCCGTATCGCTTTTAAACGACATTGGCTTTAGAGATTCGTTCGACTTTATGGAAAAAGCTGGACTTCCTTTAACTGATAAAGATCGAAACTTATCGCTAGCTTTAGGAGGAACCACAACGACTTTCTCTCCTCTTCAATTAGCGCAAGGCTACTCAGTCTTTGCAAACGAAGGGAAAATGACGAAGCCTTATGCGATTAAAAAGATTCAAATGCGCGGTGGCGAAGAACAAGAACCAGAGATTGAAACAGAAGAAGTCATGAGTCCACAAAACGCGGATACAATGACGTCCATGCTTGAAGATGTTATTGAAAAAAGCTATGGTACAGGAGCTAACGCTCGTTCTTCTAAGGATGCCGCTGGTAAAACTGGTACAACCCAAGATTATGGAGACGCTTGGTTTGTTGGCTATACGGACGAAGCTGTCATCTCTATTCATACAGGGTTTGAAAAACAGAAAACTGATAAGAAAAGAAAGAAATTAACAAGCGGTGGTGGCGAAGACCCTGCTAAATTATTTAAATCTATTATGGATAGTTGGTAAATCTAAAAGAGGCTGGGACATCAGTAATTCAGCCAATGTTAAACCTGAACGGTTGAGAGCTCCTCACTTTCAATCGTTCAGGTTTTTTTGATTGTGCAAACAATGTTGGAAACAGGGTGGAATGGAGCGTAGGACACTCGACTCCTGCGGGAAAGAGAGGGAAACCTGAGGTCCCGCAGCCCAGCGAGGAAGCTCACGTTCCTCCCCGCGGAAAGCGAGTGGCTGTAGCGCAATGGAACGAACGTGTTCTGACAACGTAAAGAGGTGAGAAAAGGGATTGTTCGTCTTTTTTGAAAATTTGTTTTGTTATGTCCCACCCTCATTTTTTATAAAATTGTTTTATGTTTTTTAAGCGAAAAAAACGAAACGTTAATGACTCGACAGATTGTGACGTAGTGTAAAAGCGTCAATACAACGATACCAGCATTCATACCGATAATAACTCCTGTCATGCCAATCGTTGGCTGCGAACCGAGTACAAACATAAGTGAAAAGGAAACAACGTGAGACCAAATCGTATGAAATAGCGCATCTTTCACGTACCCTAACCCAATTAAGTAGGCTTGAAGCGGAATGGCAAAGAAATGAAACAGAAAATATGGCCACAGTGCCTGCAGATAAAAAACAGCTTCTGTGGAATGAAAGAATAAGCTCGTTAATGGCTCCGCAAAAATATACATAACCAAAACAGATGGAATACCGTAAATAAACGTAAGCTGCATACTTTGGAGAAGCAGCTTTTGCAATTGCTTTTCTTGATCCTTTGCGTGTGCTTCAGATACCGCAGGAATAAGAGCTACTAAAAGAGAATGAGCAAAAAATGCTGGAAAAAACCCAATGCTCATCGCTACTCCTGTGAGCATCCCAAAGTGCTGCGTTGCACCGCTAAGCGTCATCCCTGACAAAATAAGAGCATGCTTAATCAAAAATGGCTGGATAGCATTACAAATCGCATTAAACAAGCGCAAACCAGTTGTTGGCAACGAAACGCTCAGTAGCTTCTTTCGAACATCTTGAGAGGTTAATTGTGCTCTATGCCCTCTTGTAATGACGTTCAATTGAGTCACATACGTGATAAAAAAATAAAGTAAGATAACAGCTTCTGTTCCAATTAAGGTACAGATAGCAATGAACAGAGAAGTTTTCACATCTGTAAACTGAAACATTTGAAAAATAACAAATAAGATTGTTAATTGAAAGGCTTTTCGGATAAAGTTTGAAACCGCAATGGTTGACATACTGTTTTTTCCGGTAAAATATCCCCTCAATACGGCCGAGAAAGAGACAATTGGAATAAAGATTAATACGGCCCACTTTAAGTAGGGATGGTAATGTGTAAAGAAAGGAAAAAAAGAAACAACACCAAACGTGACGAAAAAAATAACGAGGCTTAATACCGTTGCAAACGTGGTGGCATGCTTCATCATATTGCGATGCTCATGTCGATTATGTTCTGCAATAAACTTTGAAATAGAAATCGGCAGCTCTAAATTTGCTACTGTGGCAACGAGAAAAATAATAGGGAGAACCGTCATATACATCCCCATTCCCTCTTTGCCAAGCTCTCGTGCTAATACCATATTCACTAAAAATTCAATGAGCTCCCCTGCAAAAGCAGCTCCTGCTAAGATAAATGTTCCTTTTAGAAAAGTATTCATCTACTAATCTCCTCAATTCTTGTCCTACCTACATGTATGACAACAATCTAATTATCAATTTCTTTAGATAACCCTTCTATACTTTGTCCTACTTTCATGTTATGTTCACCTTATGAGAAATAGAGCAACTTTATGCCTGTTTGGCACAGAGCACTCCATTTTCCTAAATTAATCATTGCAAGAAAAGAACAAAGTAGGTTAAAATTTTTCCAGATTCATATTTTTAGCGACCACCTTCTCTTAGGTGAAAGGAGAAAGAGCCATGACAACGATGACAACAATAAACTTACCTTCAAAGCAAGAACGCCATAAACTATTCGGTTCAGTAGATCCTGGCCCAAAAACAAAGCCCACTAAAAAAGAAGAAATGGCTGATTTACAAAATAAAAAGAAAGATTTTTTATTTGATATTCAAGCGGTTGGTGTTTCCAACGTTAAAATACCTGTAAACATATATGCCCCAGGTGGAGCTACGCCTACAATCGCTACTTTCACTCTCACTTCTTCTATTCCGAAGGATTCAAAAGGCACAAACATGAGTCGCTTTACGGAACTTTTAGAAGAGTATCGCAAGCGCAGTGAGTTGAATTTAACGTTTGCTTCCCTTACTTCATTTGTAACGGAACTCTCTGATCGCCTACGTATCCCTGATGCTAAAGTAGAGATTTCATTTCCATGGTTTTATGACCAAGTAGCACCTTCTTCAGGATTATCAGGTCTTAACCATTCTGAAGCTCGTTTGAAAGTTTCTTACACAAAAGAAGCTGGTGTGACGTTTGAAGTTGGATTAACAGCTGTTGTAAAAACACTCTGTCCTTGTTCAAAAGAAATCAGTGAATATAGCGCTCATAACCAGCGTGGCTACGTATCGATAGATGTTCGGTTAGCTGATTCAATCAATGATGCTATTGACTGGAAACATGCTTTATTAGAGGCCATCGAATCAAACGCAAGTGCTAAAATCCACCCGATTCTTAAACGTCCAGATGAAAAAATGGTCACTGAACAAGCATATGAAAATCCACGATTTGTTGAAGATATGGTCCGCTTAGTAGCTGCTGACTTATACGAGTATCCATTTGTAGAAGCCTTTACTGTATCATGTCGTAATGAAGAGTCTATTCACTTACACGATGCTGTTGCAACGATTACATTTGACAAACAGCCCTGCTAACTAATAAGGGTGAGACATAGATATTTCAGTTAATGCTAGGTCCGAACTATAGAAAGTTAAATACTTTTGGTAGTTCGGATATTTTTTTGCTGCTTCGGAACACAATTTAAAAAAACTAGCTCCATCGAACGGACGTATTCTCACAACTTATACTATTTAGAAACGGCATGGTTTGTTTTTGAGAGAGAATTGTTTCGTTATATTACAATCTCTTCACAAGCTACAATAAAGCAAACGATTGCAAAAGTTCACTGATTTCTCACATATTTCCGATATACTAAAAGAAGAACTTTATACTGAGAAAGGGCATGATGAAAATGCAAAAGCCAACTATATTAATTGTCGATGATGAACAACAAATGCGACATTTAATCAAGCTATCTCTTCAGCGAGAAGGCTATATGTGCATCGAAGCTTCAAATGGAGAAGAAGCATTAGATGAATTAGCTCATATGCTTCCTTCCCTTATTCTCATCGACGTGATGATGCCAATCATGGATGGGTTTACATTAGCTGAACGAATAAGAAGCGTCCACCCATCTATTCCAATCATCTTTTTGACTGCACGCGGAGATGAATTTGATCGTATACATGGATTAAAGATTGGAGGGGACGACTACATTGTTAAGCCGTTTAGCAGCGGAGAACTAATAGCACGTATTGAGGCTGTCCTCCGCCGTACAACTGCACTTCCACGTTCAGTTGAAGTCTATCAGCGATTTGGAAACGTTAAAATCAACAAGCTTGGTCGAACTGTATATGTAAATGATGAAGCGATATCGCTGACGTTAAAGGAGTATGAACTACTCGTCTATTTATGCAACCACATTGGACGAGCCTTCACACGTGAACAGCTGCTACGTCAAATTTGGGGACTAGATTACCTAGGAAGTGAGCGTACCGTTGATACTCATATCAAAACGCTGCGCTTAAAGTTAAAAGCGGAAGGTGACTTGATTCAAACCGTATGGGGAATCGGTTATAAAGCAGAAGTATGAAAAAGCTTTCACTTTCTCTAACAACCAAGCTCCGCTTATTAATAAGCGGCCTTCTATGTTTTTCTATCGTATTTTCATTTTTATTTATTCAGTTTCTTTACGAATCACTCTATGTAGACAAAACAGAAAGCTCACTTGTAGCAGAAGGCCAACAAATTGCTGCTCACTATCACACAGGTAAAATTTCCGATTTTTTAATTGGAAACGTGAACTGGCATAATACAGTCTCAGAAGCGGAAATTTTAATTTTTAATAATCCCGAAGAGCTGAGTGGATACTCTCCATTTTCTAAAGAAGATAAGCCTATTATTTCAAAAGCAGAACGAAAAAAACTCTTAAAAGGCGAATACATTGTTAAAAAAGGCTACGAAGAAAAATTTGAACGCAATCTTATTGGTGCTATTGTACCGCTAATTGATCAAAAAACAAATGAGCTAGCAGGTATCGTTTACCTATATGTCCCTTTAGCTTCATTGAATGAAGTTTTTACAAAAGCAGCAAAAATCTTACCGATTGTCGCAGTTATTACGTTTATTTTTCTATATTTAATTGGTAATCGGATTACAAAAGCAATTGTGAATCCATTACAGCGAATGAAAACTTTTTCAAATGAAATTGCAAAAGGAAACTTTTCTATACGTATACCTTCTACCAGCAATGACGAAGTTGGTCACCTTGCTGAAGCGTTTAACTCCATGGCATCTTCCTTAAAAAAAAGTGATGAACAAAAGCGTGAGTTTCTTGCAAACGTCGCTCATGAACTACGCACACCGCTTAGCTATATAAAGGGCTACAGTGAACTTTTACAAGATTCAACTATGAGCCAACAAGAACGAAACGATTATTTGCACGTAATACAACGAGAAACGACAAGAATGAATGCACTTGTTCATGATCTTTTAGACTTATCTCAGCTTCAATCCGAAACGCTCACCATGACAAAGTCGCCTCTTGTTTTGGCTCAGCTTATTAATGAAACGCTTGACGTTTTAGCCATTAGCATTGCTAAAAAGCGGTTAACAGTTTCAGCCAACTTAGATGAAGATATTATCATGAATGCAAATGAACTCCGTTTAAAACAGGTATTCTATAATCTGATTCATAATGCAATTCGTTACACGAATGCGGAAGGACACATTGACATCTCACTTTCCCATGATGAAAATAAAGTTGACATCAACGTAACTGATACGGGAATCGGCATATCAAAAGCAGATTTAAGTCGCTTAGGAGAACGTTTTTTCAGAGCGGATAAAGCTCGGACTCGCGACAAAGGTGGTACGGGCCTTGGATTAGCGATATCTAAGGAAATTATTCATTATCACGATGGAACCTTAAACTTTAAAAGTAATCTTGGTCAAGGAACTACCGTTACAATTACGTTTCCTTACGAATCTTTCCAATAGAGAGTTTGAGACATAACAAAATGAGTGCTTCTAAAAGACGAACACTAGCTGTTCCCATCTCTTTGATTTGTCTCAACTCGTTCGTTCCATTGCGCTACGGCCACTCGCTTTCCGCGGGGAGGAACCTGAGCTTCCTCGCTGCGCTGCGGGATCTCACGTTTTCCTCTCTTTCCCGCAGGAGTCGAGTGTCCTACGCTCCATTCCACCCTGTTTCCAACATTGTTTTCACAATCAACAAAAAACCTGAACGATTAAAAGTTATGAACTCTCAATCGTTCAGGTATAGTAAGGACTGAACTACTTATGTCTCAGTCTCTTCATTTTACTTCCACACGTATTTTAGGCATATTATGAGAGTCTTTTGCCGTTACGTGCGATTGAACTGTATAAATTCCAGGCTCTTGAAAATCCGTTTCCACTTCGTATATGCCGTCCTTGCGATGTTTTGCTTCAATCATTTCCCCTTGTCCCTCTGCATTTTCTTTCTCAATTTCAAATTGTACGTCATCTGCGTTTTCAACTTTCTCATCACCATATGTAACAACCGCTTTAAAGATAACGGTTTCATCTTTAGATACTTCAGATGGACCATTCAGCTTCACATCTAGCATTTTAGGTTCAGCACTCGCTTCTTGCTCTTGATCTACCCCACACCCCATTAGAAAACCACATATACTTACTAGACATACAATTTTCTTTGCGTTCAATTTGACCGCTCCCTTCCATATAATCCCCTCATTATTTACTATAAACTGTAAATGTGAGAAAATCATGAAGTTTTTGCAAAATTTCATGATTTACAAAACATAAGCTGTCTATTATTATAAATAATAATAATTTCGATTTGTTTTAAAGAAGAAGGTGTTTTTATGTCTTCTCTGCTAGTTGTAAATAGCCTTGCATATAAGTACAGTCATTCATTTTACGAAGTGCTTCATAAACTCAAACAGAGCTTGAACATTCCTATCTTGTTTATAACACAACAGATACCTAAACAACTTCATACTTCTATTACATATCTAGAAGATCAATCCTTGAGTTTGGGACATAACAAAATGATGGCTTCTAAAAAACGAACACTAGCTGTTCCCATCTCTTTGATATGTCTCAACATGTTCGTTCCATTGCGCTACGGCCACTCGCTTTCCGCGAGGAGGAACCTGAGCTTCCTCGCTGCGCTGCGGGATCTCCGTTTTCCCTCTCTTTCCCGCAGGAGTCGAGTGTCCTACGCTCCATTCCACCCTGTTTCCAACATTGTTTTCACAATCAACAAAAAACCTGAACGATTAAAAGTGAGAAACTCTCAATCGTTCAGGTTTATCATTGGCTGAATTACTTATGTCCCAGCCTCTTTTTCATGGCACGTAAATTAGCCGTATTATCAAGCGGATATGAAGAAAAAGAGTATAAGACTGGATGGTGGGCAGAAGAACTATTTGCTCCTTTATTAAAGCTAGAAGAAGCAGGACATACAAGAGTATGCTGTTTGGGCTAACGACCAAATCATTACAAGCCGTGATCCGTTCTCTTCAGAACTGATGGGCGATGAACTTGTGAAAAAGCTAAAAGCTTAACTGATTACCCCCCTTTACTTTCACCTTGCTGAAGGTAAAGGGGGTTTTATAATTCAATCATGTTACTTCTCACTCTCAGTTATTTTTAACTTTAGCAGCATCAACAATAATGGTCTTTCCAAAGTCCGGTTGTTGGGTCGACAAAAGCTCTAATGTTCCATTACGATATACATGAATAAGCTTATATGATTTACTGTTATAAAAAACGTTATCTCCTACTTTCATTATCTAGCCCCCTTTTTTTCAGTAAATGGTTTTAACGTTCACTCTATCATAGTTCTAGGATGTCTCACAAGACCTTCGACAAAGATAGTGATTTTCCACTAAAAAAAGCGCACTACCACTCTAGTACGCTCTTTTTACATTATCAAGATTCTGTTTGGAACTGCTGTTGAACCAAGCGGCGATAAAAGGTGTGCGTGCTTAGAAGCTCTTCATGTGTTCCATTCCCCGTCACTTCTCCATCTTCAATTACTACGATTTGATCAGCACTTATAACCGTTGATAAGCGGTGTGCAATGACAAGGGAAGTTCGCCCTTTCATAACTCGTTCAAGCGACTCTTGCACAAGCTTTTCAGACTCCGAATCAAGACTTGCTGTCGCTTCATCAAGAAGTAAAAATTGAGGATTGCGAAGCAGCGCTCTTGCAATTGCAATTCGTTGACGCTGACCTCCAGATAAGTTTACTCCTCTTTCACCAAGCATTGTATCGTATCCATCGTCAAAATTAATAATGAACTCATGAGCATTTGCCTGCTTTGTTGCTTCAATTATTTCAGCGTCTGAAATTGTACGCTCTAGCCCATACGTTAAATTTTCACGAATCGTTCCTGCTAAAATTGGCGAGTCCTGCTGCACATAGCTAAACAACTGACGCCACTCTCTTAGATTAATAACCTGACTATCTTTACCCTCTAATAAGATTTGACCAGAAGATGGGGCATAGAAGCGCTCAAGCAGTGAAAAAACGGTTGATTTCCCTGCACCGCTTGGACCAACTAACGCCGTTACTTCTCCTTTTCGAGCAGAAAATGAAATATTTTTCAACACCAATTTTTCCTCGTATTTAAACGCAACACGTTGAAACGTTAAATCACCAATTCGCTTAACTTGTTCTCCATGATGAAAAGACTCTTCTTCTTCATCCAAGATAGCAAAAATACGCTCTGATGCACCTTTCGTTTGTTGAAAGCTTGTAATAAAGCGAGTAAGTGAACCAACAGGTACCATAATTTGAAAGAGATAAAGAACAAATGCTACTAGCTCTCCTGCGCTAATAAACTCCTGACTAACGCGGTATGCACCAAATCCTACAATTGCAATCATAACGCTTGTCATCACGGTACTAATAATTGGCGTTATAATCGCTTCAATCTTTGCACGGCGTATCCCAAATAAAAAAAGTGAGTGAAATGAGCTTTTCCCCTCTTCAATTTCTTTCCTTTCAGAACTTGATACTTTAATTAAACGTATCTCACTAAGCATTTGAGCTAAAAACGCCGTGAGCTTTGACATTTTATCCTGCTGTTCACGAGAGATCTTATGAATCTTTCTGGCAAGTGGCATAACCAATAAGAACATTACTGGAATAATCGCTAATAAAATGAGCGTCATTGGAATATCTAGCGTAAACAAAATAACAATTGATATACTGATTGATAAAATATTTTTGACAAACTCTATCATTTCTGTTGATAGTAAGTTCATCACAATGGTTGTGTCATTTGTGATTCTACTCACCATTTCGCCAGAGCGATTGCGGTCGTAAAATGATACCGGCAGCTTAACAAGCTTATCCCAAATCGTTGTGCGCAGCTTCTCAACCACGCCTTGTCCCACTTGCGCCAAAAGATATAGAGATAAAGCGCTGGTAATCATTTGAATAATAAATAGTCCAATTAAAACTGCAATCATTTGTTTTGATAAACCGCTGTTAATTGTATCCATCAGCTCTTTAATTAGTAAAGGAATAACAAGAGAAGACCCTGTATTTGCTAATGCAAATACAAAAGAAACACTAAGCTTTCCTTTTGATGGATTGGTTAGTCTCCAGAGCTTTTTAAATGAAAAGTTTGTTTTAGCTTCTTTAGATTTGTTCATAATTTACCTTCTATCTTTCTAAATTCTACGTTTTCCATTTCTATTGTACACGAAATGAAAACAAATATAGAAATATTTACTTTCCCTTTACACTCGTCTATACATGATAAAATGGCTTGTCATAATATATAAAGAGTGCTCAAAAAAAGGATGATGATTATGCCCGTTTGGATTAAATCCGTTTACATTGGAAAAATCACCGGTGGAATTGTTAATTTTGGTGACGTATGCTACATTTCTCCTTTCACTAACTCAAAAGAAAATAGCGTATCGCCCACAACAGGTGATGAACCAGCTAATGATAGCAAATCAGGTAAAAAATTACGGCAACGAAAAAAGACTTTCAAACAACGTTGAAAGCCTTTTTTATTAAAAAGAAATGCTTGTAATCATAGCAATGTATAAAGAAAATACAAACAATGCTCCACTTAGCAAACTAAACCAGGCATTTATTTTTTTATAAAAAATAACAAAGATATATGCAAGAAAGAAGATTGCCAAAAACGAGAAGATTGCACCTACGATTGTAAAGTGAAACGTAATTGGTAAGGTGATTGGCTGACCATAAATAAATGGAAGCAGAGAATTTGCTTCTGCATACTGTAGATTTGTAGGCGGTGATTGATTAACCATCACGCCTGTTACAAAGAAAATAATTAGTAAGGTCACCGCTTCAACTCTTAGCCATCTAGTTGGGCGAAAAGTATGTGAGCGTTTCACTTTACGAAGCAAAATACCATTGATTACTGCAAAAACGATTAATAAAATAATACTTATTTGTTTAAGTAACAAACCTTGTCCATAGTTTGTAGACCATGAATTTATGTAGTTAGGGAGTCCTACTATAATAAGCATGGCAATTACTCCGCTTAGTGAAAGTAGAATAAAACACCCTACTGCAAAGGGAGTAAACCATGTTAAAAAAGGTTTCCAATTCACAGCTTTTTGTATAAAAAAGGAAACGGTTAAAACAACTCCGCTCCAAAGACCGACAAACAGCACGTGAAGAAAATGCGAAAGCATGCCGTTAAGCGGCGAAATCGAGGCGGCGTGGCCAGCATAAGAGATCCCAAGCACTAGACCAATAGTTAGTATTGTATAGATATGAGGATGACTTTTTACGACAATCGTAAGAATCAATAACATCGAGGAAAGTACAACAATCAACCATGCATGACCTGTTTTACTTCCAAATAGTACTGCCTGAATTGTATCTGAGAAACCTCTAATTTTTGAAAATGCAAGCACAATTTCTAAAACTGGGCCTATAGAAAAAATTCCTACTGCAGAAGCACTGCCAATTAGCCACTTACTCGATATACTTAAAGCAGGCTTGTTCTCTTCAGAGATATACTGTAAAACTGCTGTACCGAGTAAGAACGCTAAACCAATATACGTAACCCATTCAAATAGCGGTAAAACTACTGACATTGAATCAGCCTTTCTTTTTTCTAAACACAAAGATGAGTGCTGTTGCTACGATAACCACTGCTACAATCATAATAACGAAGAAAGATGAGTTTTCGCTTGTTGATTCAGCTTCTGTTTGCTCATCTGGAGAGCTGCTTTTTTCAGCTTCTTCTGTAGCAGACTCTTTTTGTGTATCTTTATTTTCAGATGTTACTTCTTCTTGATCTGCATTCACGGTAAATGAAATTGCATCTTCCATAACATGACCATCTTCTCCTACAATGTTCCACTTCACTTCATATTCTCCATTTGGAAGCGGCTCTTCAAATGTACCTATTAAATCATGACCTGATACTTCCTGTGAATCAATTGAAAGTTCTTGACCATCTTTTGTCACGGTCAGTGTACTTACTTTTTCAATATGTGTCTCAAAGCTAAGTTTTATTTCAGTTAGCTGAGACGTAACCGTAGCCCCGTTTTCAGGTACGGTTGTTTGAACATGCGTATGGGCAAAACTCACCGTTGGAAGAGCGAGTAACATTACCATTAAAAACATCATGATTTTTCTCATTAATTTTCACCTTCATTTAAATTTTCTATGTATTTGTTTCTATCCATTACCAAGTGTACGTTTTTCTTTGTGTCTTCTCAATAAACAACACAATTTTGCTACAAAAAATTCACAAATGAAGTTCCATCATTGTTTGTGCAGCTGTTTTTTTAGAATGATAAACCCTCCGACAAGAAACGGTAACAACACACCAAATACTAACAAAGCAATTACAATCACAATCGATAGCATTAATATTCCACCCGTACTACCTAACATATGCTTTTGTAGCTGCTTTTTGGTTTCTTACAAATGGAAAGATAGCAATTAAGATAATCATTTCAAATACATATTGAAATAATAAAAAACTGTTTGGGGCTAATGATTACTGCTTCCTGATGCATATCGACCTTTGTAATAGCACGTCACCTCATCTCTAGTTTACAATTAGGTGGTTAATAGGCTTAAAAATTGCAATCAGCCAATCTAACGGATTAGGGAGCGGAAAGTGCATGCTATGTAAAATATTTAGAGTCATGCTAAAGAGTAGAAAGAAAGAAAATAAATAGAGTTCTTTTTTCTGCTCTTTTTTTAATAAAGAAGGAAGCTCAATCGCCGTAATGATACCGCTTAAAAGTAAAACACCAATTAGTAACTTCATCTTCCTTCCCTCCTTCTTCATCCTAGTTAGTAATAGCATTTCTCTAACCCCAAAAAATATTTATCAAAATAAAAAGACTAGATACTGGTTTGTATCTAGCCGGTAATCTAGCAACTTATTAGCTTGTCCGTTAGGTGTTATAAACTGATCTTTAATAATAACTTTATCCATCCAAAGACAGAAAGCCAAAGCGGAATACTTAAAGACGTTCCCCATAGTAAGCCCAGTAAGAAGTTTCCATTTTCACTCATGCAAACCAACTCCTTCTTGCTTTTTAGAACGCATTTTACATATGTTATATTGGAACTAATTATAGTTTAACTTTAACAGAAAACGCTTTCAAAAGATAGTGAAATAATACCTAATAAAGAGTCTAGCACATAACGAAATGATTCTTTCCCAAAGACGAATGGTGATGTTTCTAAAATAGTTAGGTTGTAAGAACAAGTTTGTTTCATTGCGCTGCAAACACTCGCTTTTTTAAATTGTTTTCAAACCAACAAAAAATATCCGAACTATCAAAAGGAGTTAACTCCCGACAGTTCGGATAGATCCTTGACTGAAATACGTATGTCCCAGCCTTGTTACTCACTTGTGCTCTCCATGACGCTGAAGACGATTCTCGATAAACAGTCGCTCAACAAATTGATTTAACTGCTGCTGATACATCAAACGTTCTTTGGCTGAACGCGAGTCTCGAATTAACTGTTTAAAATGTTTAATTTTTTTACGTTGTTCAACCGTTACATGATGAGAAAGAAGCATGTAATCCCCCCTCGTTTTCATTAACGCTTAAATTAAGTAAAACAATATTTTTCCATTATTCCAACAGATTTGTCAGACATTCTAACAAATTATTTATCGACTTTTTTCAAAACCTTTACTTATTGACCTTTGGCACCTACTAAAGCTAGCCCAGGTCCGTATGGTGTTAGATGAACATCTAGTAAAAGTTCTTTTGTATAAGGTAGAATCGCCTCTTGGATTGCTACTGATATACCGTTAATGACCTGCAGTTCATCATTTTCTTGGGCTTCTTCAAATGACAATCCGATATTTGGAATTTCACAGCTAATTCCTTTAAAGTAAAGACGAATACCTTCAATTTCTTGTTCTGATAAAATCTCTTCAATCAATGCTTTTGCTTCATTTGTAATAATCATTCAATCTCTTCCCTTTACTATATTCTCTTAGCTATCTTAACATAACCTCCTAACTCTTCTCATTAAAGAAAAAAGGTTCGTTATTAAATTATAATAATTATAAATAAGTATTGATTATAATTTAATATATGTTATAATCTATATATATCAGTTAAACCAGGAGGAATGACACATGAATTTAGAACAATTCTTAAATCAACAAATTGCTAACTTAAACGTATTTTACACGAAGCTCCACCGCTTTCATTGGTATGTAAAAGGACCTCAGTTCTTTACTCTTCATGAGAAATTTGAAGAACTATATACAGAAACGGCTGCGGATATCGATGAATATGCAGAGCGTTTATTAGCAATTGGTGGACAGCCTGTAGCTACGTTAAAAGGTTTTTTAAGCCTAGCTACTTTAAGTGAAGAGGGAAATGAACAAACTGCTCACGAAATGATTGAATCTGTTGTTAATGATTACCTAATTCTCGTTCAACAGCTCAAAGTGGGGATTAAGATTGCTGAAGAAGCAAATGATCACGTTACTGCTGACTTATTCATCGGCACAGTTGGTCGTTTTGAAAAGCATATCTGGATGCTTAATGCGTTTTTACCAGTAAAAGAATTAGTATAAATAAAAGACGAGCCTACTTTACTTGGCTCGTTTTTTATGTTGTAGCCATTTAAAAAAAGTCATATCATCTTGAACACCTTCAACCAAAACTGCTTCATACACATGTGCACTTTTATAATAGCGATTATACCCATTTTGCTGTTTAAAAAATAAAATCTGCTCTCTTTTCTTCTCTGTCATTTTTGCTTTTAACTTTTGCTGTTTTTGTAGCATCTGCTGTATGGTTGCTTCAGACACAACATTCACATTAATTTTCCATTCATGTCCTTCGATGTCTGTGTATACAGCCCAAGTCATTTCTTCTTCCTTTTCTTTATTACCAATAAAGATCATTTTAACGGGCTTCATTCTCAATGCTAAGTCTTTACCAAGTGCAAAAAATAAATCTTCAATAACCTTATCGCTTCCAATGTAAACATCGAGATGACGAAGTACCATGACATTTAAATCAAAGCTGCCTGCAATGAGAGGGTTGCCATATTGTTTGCATAAATGTAAAAGCTGATATTCTTCCAATAAGCTTGTTGCTTCTGCTTGTAGTTGCTCCGACCATACCATTAACTCATTCATTAAGCTATATCTCCAATCCTTAAAGTTAAAGTTCATATTCGATATGTGTTGTAAAATTCCTTTGATATCATCAATAAAATCTAAAACCTTTCAATATTTTTCTTTTTGTACGTATAAAGATGCTTGGATTCTTTACACTAAACAACGTATTTATTACACTAGGAGGATGGATATGAATAACGAACAAACACATATGAATATGCATACTGGTAAGGTTCCTCAAGTTATGAATCACGGAGGACATGAACTATTTGACGTTCATGAAACGCTAGCTGGCATGATCAATGTTTTAGATCAGTTCATGATGTTTCGACAATACATTCAAGATGAAGAGTTAAAGCAAATGTTAGATCGTCAATATAGTTTTATTTTGGAAGACTACAACCGTATTGTAGAATCTTTTTCAACAGGCCAAGACCCTTCTAGTCCAACGCAAACCTATAACATGGCAGAATCAAACGATTTTGTATACGGATTAAAAGCAAGTCAGCCTAAAAAACCAAATCAATCCATTAATGACATTAGCGATAAAGGAATTTCTGGGCACATGTTAGGCTTATTAAAAGGTCATGCTTCACTCGTTACCATGACCTCACTTGAAATTACAAATCCTATTGTACGCCGCTTATTCGCTGATAGCGTTCCTAATTGGATTGAAATGGCATATGAAGTAGCCCACTATCAAAACAAGCGTCATGATTACCAAGTACCGCAGCTAGCCGCTCAAGATGTACAGCAAATGACGCAAAGTTTCGCAAAATCTACACAGCCTCCCGAGCTTCCAAACAATAAAACGTTACATTAAAAAAAGCATCTGCTTTGTGTGAAAGCAGGTGTTTTTCTTATGAACATTGCATGATTAACCATGTGTTTTCGAATTGTTTTTTTTCAAGAGCTTGTCTTTCAATACAATAATATAAGATTCCAACGTCGCCCCACATCATATTAAGCTGATCATCAGAGTCAATTTGAAATAATAACTGCCAGTCGCCTTTCTTACCAGAGAACTCTTGACATTCTTCCAAAACGTCCCCTTGGATATCCCACGCTGTTCCCCCAATTTGGTGAAATGGAATGTTACCATTGATTTCTAACATAAGAGCATCAAATTGATCATACAGCTGATCGTCTTCTATATATGTATCTCCAAGTCGGATATCATAGCTAAACTCTACCCCACACTGTAGGTATATGCTTGAAACGTCTACTTTTGTTGCAGTTAAATCATCTGCTGTCCCTTCATAAAAAAGTACGCGCCAACCATTTTGTTGATCCGCTTCACCATATGCTTCACCATCATAAAAGAAGTACAGATAACCCGTGTCAGGAAGAAGTAAATCTTGCTTCCACGCACCTTCTAACTGAGATAGATTGATTTGACCAATAAACTGTAGATATTCTCCATCCTGTTTAGGCCAGTAAAAATCTTCCGGTAAATCTGGGTATCCTCCTAATTTTGATGTACCCACTTCCAGTTCGTCAGCACGTGTTGGGTGTACCATAACACATGTATACAAAGAGCTATATATATCTTCCTTTAGTGTTTGAAGTCCATGTTTCAAAATTAAATTATCCAATATATTCACTATTTTCACCTCTAGGCTAGTATAGCACAAACCCATTAATGAGAACGCTTCTTTCTCTTTTTAAATAGCGCTGGGGATTGTTTCAATACATGTTCTTCCTTCGTTTAGATAACACTTACTATATACACGTACTAAATAGGTGGTGAAACGTTTGACGATTTTAAATCTTTTCCTCGTTGCTCTTTTAATTGGCTTAACTGCCTTTTTCGTAGCAACTGAGTTCGCAATTGTAAAAGTGAGAAGCTCGCGCATTAACCAGCTTGTTGATGAAGGAAATAAAAAAGCGATAGCGGCTAAGCATGTTATCACGCATCTAGACGAATATCTATCTGCTTGTCAGCTTGGAATTACCATTACAGCTCTAGGTCTTGGTTGGCTTGGTGAACCAACACTTGAACGCATCCTACATCCTCTTTTTGACGATATCAATATGAATGAACGTTTAGCAGGCATTCTGTCATTTGCGATTGCATTTGTCATTATTACATTTTTACATGTTGTGGTAGGTGAACTAGCACCGAAAACGTTCGCTATTCAAATGGCAGAACGAATTACTTTATTATTTTCTAAGCCAATTATTGGGTTTTATAAAATTATGTATCCATTTATTAAAACACTAAACGGATCCGCTCAGCTCCTAACTCGTATGTTTGGGTTACAGCCTGCTTCTGAGCATGAGGTAGCTCATAGCGAAGAAGAAATTCGAATTTTACTTTCTGAAAGCTTAAAAGGCGGAGAAATTAACCAATCTGAATATAAGTATATGAATAAGATTTTTGATTTTGATGACCGCTTAGCAAAAGAAGTGATGGTACCTCGCACTGAGATTGTAACTGCATCAAAAGATGATATTGTAGAAGTTTTTCTACAAGTGGCCAATGTGGAAAAATATACTCGCTATCCAATTATTGAAGATGGTGACAAAGATAAAATAGTTGGGCTTGTAAATATCAAAGAAATTTATAATGACATTGTGTTTAACCAAAAGGATGGTACAAACACTTTAGAATCCTATGTCAAGCCAATTTTAAAAGTAATTGAAACCATCCCGATTCATGATTTATTAGTAAAAATGCAAAAAGATCGTGTCCAAATGGCGATTTTATTTGATGAGTATGGCGGTACAGCTGGTTTAGTCACAATTGAAGACATCGTTGAAGAAATTGTTGGTGAAATTCGTGATGAGTTTGATGCAGACGAAATTCCCTATGTACAAAAAATTAAAGAAAATCATTATATTTTAGATGGCAAAATGTTAATTAGCGAAGTAAATGATTTGCTTGGTACAGATATTAGCGACGACGAAGTAGATACGATTGCCGGTTGGGTACTAACTGAACGATTCGATGTTGTTAAAAACGATATAGTACAATATAATGATTTTTATTTTAAAGTGTTAGTCATTGAAGACTTTCATATTAAATACGTGGAAGTAAAGAAACGAAAAGAAAATTCTTCAAGTAGTAATGAAGATAAAATAAAAAAAGAAGAGTTTGGGACATAACAAAATGATGGCTTCTAAAAGACGAACAATAGCTGTTCTCATCTCTTTGATTTGTCTCAACACGTTCGTTCCATTGCGCTACGGCCACTCGCTTTCCGCGGGGAGGAACCTGAGCTTCCTCGCTGCGCTGCGGGATCTCAGTTTTCCCTCTCTTTCCCGCAGGAGTCGAGTGTCCTACGCTCCATTCCACCCTGTTTCCAACATTGTTTTCACAATCAACCAAAAAACCTGAACGATTAAAAGTTATGAACTCTCAATCGTTCAGGTATAGTAGAGGCTGAACTACTTATGTCTCAGTCTCCTTTGTTTCTTATTACCACTCATCGTCTCCGCTAAAAAAGTCACCATCAAAGAGATCATCGGCTCCTTCTAAGTCTTCTTGTATGTCATCAAATGCCACATCTTCAAACATGTCATCCATCACTTCTCCTAAAAGCATACCACCTATCATACCTGCTGCAAACCCTCCCATAGCGCCTCCAAGACCGCTCATACCTCTTTTATACTCGCCTCTTTGGTAATGAGAAGGCTGAAAGTGTTCATAGCTAGCTGGATTGTCAATCATTTCTTCAATAATTTGATGAAGTGATTGCTGAAGCTTCTTATTATTACTGAGTTCTTCAGTTGAAAAAGAGATTTCTCGCTTTATTTCACGCTCTCGACCAAAGCTTGGTAAATCCAGTTCAAGCAAAATACGAAGACCTTTATCTTCTACAGCTACCTCAAATTCTAGCTCTCGAATACGGCGTTGAAATTGAGAGGTTGGGAAAAACTCAAACTCTTGTTTATAACCGTTAAATTGGCCAGAATGCTGTTTCTCTCTAAACCCTAAACTTTCAAGTGCTTCTACAAATTGATAAAGTGCCTCAGGAGCTTTAATACGGATGTCATCTCGATCTTTGGCATCTGCTCCTCCTTCAATATCTAAATGTGTTTGAAAGAAATAGCTACAATTGCTTGCTGAAATAGGAATATCCATTGGTAAATCATATTTAAAACCCCATTCTTTCTCTTCTCCTTCTCTAATAAGGAAAGAAGAAACGATTGGGATGCTCGCTACTTTATGTGTATGAAACTGACCGTTACGTCCACGCACCTCCAGCCATAGTTCTACATTTATAAAATTAATGTGCTGCTCAATTTTGCCACCTTGGACTTTGATTTTTCCTTCCACATGCTCACCTAGCTTATATGTATTTTCTTTCAAAGTGAGGTCGACTTTTGCAGCGCCTACACCCATCTTTGCAAATATTTTCTTTAACATGATAATCCTCCTTTTAAATTACTTACACTTGTATTACTACATACGAACGCTTTTTATATAAGTTTCAAAAAAAAGTTCTCACTCCGAGAACTTTTATCGCACCCTTAATTCTTTCATCTTTTGTAAAATGTTCAGCTCGCTTCGCCGACAAATAAACAAATATAGCCTATCACAATAATGCTAACACCGACTGTTTTAATTAACTAAGCCGCAATTTCTTTATCACGTAATAGCTCTTCAATCCACTCCATGGATTTTTCCTCTTCAGTGATAACGCATAGTTATCTATACTATGCGTTCGCCCAGTTAGAAGTGAATAGTCATTGGTATTAGAAAAAAACCGATAGTAGATAACCACCTAGAGCAGTTGCAAGTACAACAATCCAGGGAGCTACTTTCCAGTACATTAATAAGCCAAATGCCACAAGCACTAATGCAAAGTCTGGTGTTGTTTTGATTGCACTAGTAAAAACTGGATCATATAATGCTGCAAGCAAAATTCCTACAACAGCTGCATTTACGCCCATTAAAGCTGCTCGTACGCTTGGTTTTCTACGAAGAACATTCCAAAATGGTAAGGTTCCAAGAACAAGCAAGAATGACGGTAGAAACATTGCAACAGTTGCAACTAAGGCACCGGACCAACCAGCGGTTACTGTTCCAAGGTAGCTCGCAAACGTAAATAAAGGCCCTGGAACTGCTTGAGTTGCACCGTATCCGGCTAGAAATTCAGACTCTGTCACCATGTTAATTGGTACTACTTCACGTTCTAGCATTGGAAGAACAACGTGGCCTCCTCCAAAGACAATCGAACCAACTCGATAGTAAATATCAATTATGCTCATCCAAACAGTAGGAATTGCGGTACGTAAAAGTGGTAATCCTACTAATAATGCGATAAATACAATCCATGCCAGCACGCCAACTTTTCGGCTGATTGTAATAGGCATGTCCTGCACATCATCCATTTTCATTTCTTTATATAGAACATATCCTATTATGCCAGCAGCTATAATAGTACCAATTTGTCCAATAACGCTTGGAAAAAACAAAGTAATTAGCGCTGCGAGTATAGCCATCGCAATACGAGGTCGATCTGGCGCTAAGTTTTTTCCCATGCCAAGAACCGCTTGGGCAACTACTGCAACAGCAACAATTTTCAGACCATTAATCCAGCCTGCACTTGATGCGTCAAATCCTTGCACTAAATATGCAAACACGATAAGCACAATAACTGAAGGCATTGTAAAACCTATCCATGACAACACGCCTCCAAAAATCCCACCGCGCAGCATCCCAATCGAAATTCCCACTTGACTGCTAGCTGGTCCCGGTAAAAATTGACACAATGCAATCAAATCCGCATAACTTTTTTCATCAAGCCACTTTCTCTTTTTTACATATTCTTCTCTGAAATATCCTAAATGTGCAATAGGCCCACCAAAAGAGGTTAACCCAAGCTTAGTTGAAATCAGTAAAATTTCAATCCACCTTCGAAACACTGATTGATTCATGTTGTATCCTCTCCTTCTTTTAATACTTCTCTAGCTAATTCACGAATTTGCTCTTTTGCACCTTGAAGCACCTCTTGCCCTTTTTCAGTAATCGTATAATACTTGCGAATTTTCCCTTTTACAATTCGCTCTTCTTTTATTAAAAGCCCATCTTTCTCCAAATGATGAAGCGTAGGATAAATGGTTCCAGGGCTAATATCGTAACCATGTGAATGAAGTTCTTCAATCATATACGACCCGTAAATTGGCTCGACGCTGGCATGGTACAAAATGTGGATTTTAATACTTCCCAGAAAGAATTCGCGTAACATAAGGATCCCCCTTATCCAATATCATATTTTGATATCGGATATTGATATCATAACATGATAAAGTTAATCATAATGTTAAGTGTTTGTAAACTTTATTTTTTTATTAAAATAAAAAAACCTTACCCGATGTAAGGTTTTACACTCTTAATATAGTAGGCGATTCCAGTTATCTCCCTTTTTCTTATGATGCGTACTTTTTTCATCATGCTGTTTTTTTTCTTTTCGATCCTGTCTTTCCGCTCTACGCTCATCACGAAGGCGATGTCTTTCTGCACGTTCTTCCTTCTTTTTGCAGTGCCCTTTTTCTCTTTCTACTCGCTCTTCCTTCTTTTTACAGTTCCCTTTTTCTACACGACATTCCGCTTTGGCATAATCTTCTTCTTTGCGTTTGCATCTTCTTTTCTTACATTTAGCTTCTGCTTTAAAGTAGTATTGATTTGATTGATGAAACTTTTTTTCTGCTTCTTTACGATGTTTTTCTGTCATATAAATTCACCTTTCAACATAGAATATTTTATTTATAGTAATAAACTATGTACAATCCTATAAGTACGTGCATTGTTGCAATTAAGTAACTGCGCCTTTTTTTATATTTCTTCTAAAAAAAAGCCTTTACATCGTTTTGGATGTAAAGGCTTTTTTCACTTAATCATACGTTTAATTATATTATCTGAATAAAACTCTAATATTTCTCTTCTACGAATAATACCGATAAAGACTCCTTGATCATCAACAACAGGTACAAAATTTTGCTCGATTGCCTTTGTAATAATCCCATCAATTTCTCCATAAATTGGAATTGGTTGATAATCTTGATAACGATCAACCTCTGTTACCTTAATATTTTCCATATCTTGAAAGCGATAATCTCCTAGACTTTTTAACTTCCAAAGCAAGTCCCCTTCAGTTAAAACACCAACGTATTTACCTTCATCATCTACCAAAGGTACCGTAGAATAGCGATGGTGCTCCATCTTCTCAAGCGCCTGCCTTAAGGTTGATTGAATATTAAGGGTTACTACTTCTTGTTTTGGAATCAAAAAAAATGCCAAATTCATTTTTTACTCTCCTTTTTCCCCACTAAACGTCCTTCTTATCTGTTTACTTTTCTTGTTATTTATTTCGAACAGTAACAAATTATAATTAGTATATACATGTTTACACGTTTTCTTCATTACTATTCCCTAACAAGCATATCATCAATCTTATATTACACATTTTATTCACTCTAATCGAGAAATTACATAAGTTCGCACATTTAGTATTCCCGCCTATTATCGTCACCTTTTCAAGCGTCTTGCGTACAATAAAAGTGTAATATAAGGAAGGAGGCGTTACGAATGGGTTCTTATGGCGGTTACAATGGTGGTTTTGCATTTTTAGTCGTACTATTCATTCTTTTAGTTATCGTAGGTTGCAGTTGCTATGGTGGCTGGGGATACTAATGAATAAGTGGAGAGCTGACTCGTCAGCTCTTCTTCCTTTATATTACATATTCTTTACACACCTGAATATTCCTGCTATACAAGGCTATTTATCATAAGTAAATGTCTTGATATCATAGTAGAAAGCTCAGTATATGAACCGGACTGAGCTTTTTATTTATTAGTTTATACACGAAAAGCATTTCCGTTTTTCATAAAAAACTCCCACATAATCCTACTTGAATCAGGACCTTTTTCATCCGTATAGCTTCCTTCTGCGCTTCCGCCAGACCACGCGTGTCCCATACCATTTACAGTGTATTGATCGATTGAAATTTCTCCTTTGGGGCTTGCATATTGAGCATAGGTAAAATCTCTTCCAAACTGCCTTTTTTCTTCTCTAACCACTTTAGGCTTATGGTCAATCCACCCTTCAACCTTTCCATCAAACGCTAAATTATTCGTAGTAATCCACTGTTCTACGACTTGATCTGCATTTAAAACATTTACCGTAGAGTCCGCATTTCCATGAAACACAATCACCGGCATCGGCTTAGCTCGCTTACCCATTACCTGATGTGCAACTCTACCTTGTCTCACAGGTGGAGGACCTTGATTCGCCATTGCTGCGTACGCATTAAATACATTTAATGCTGCCTGATACTCAAGTCCAGCCGCCACGCCGATTCCAGAAAATAATTCAGGATACGTAACGCCCATAACGATGCTCATTGCTCCGCCAGCAGATAGCCCTGCAATAAACACTTTGTCGTGTTGAATAAAGTGCATACGCTTTACTTTTTTAACCATCCCAGCAATAATAGCAGGCTCTCCCAAACCTCTCAGTTGATGAAGAGGCTCAAACCAGTTCCAGCACTTCTTTAAATTTGCATTACTTGATTGCTGAGGATAGATAACGATAAATCCTTTTTCATCTGCAAGTGTGTTCATGTTTGTTCCTTTTGCGAAATCGCCTGCGCTCTGTGTACAACCGTGCAGCATAACCATAAGAGGATACGTTTTCAAGAAATAATAATTTTTAGGCAAATAAACTTTAAATTTCTTTCCTTGATAAGTATATGTTTTAAACGTACCACCAGATTGTGTTGAGAATTCCTGATCGTGATCTAAAGAGAGAAGTAACAAAGCCATAATAACAAAAGGTAGTGAGCCTGTCATAACATTCCACCTCTTTTTGTCAACGTTTTCATTTTTCTGTTTACACCTATATGTGAAAATTGTCACTAGAAGATGATAAAAGGACAAACAAATCGTTTGCCCAGTTATAATTAAACGAATAAGAACGTCGTCAGTGTACTTATTCTATACCCCGTTAGCTAGTCTTGAACACATTAATGTTCATATACTTCTATTCTATGAACGTTTTTTGACAAATATCATTTTTATTATGATAAACAAACAATGGTTAACGTAACACCGGCTCCAGTAGTCAATACGGCTGCACCAAGTAAACCAAATAACTGTAGTGAAATTGTCGAGCCTGCTGCTAAAGTGACGATACTTTATCCCTTATAGTTTAGTAAACTAACCAAACCTCCTACAACCATGGATGGGACTGCTACACCATTGGTTACAATCCGTGCTGTCGCTAATAAGCCTGCATTAGACTGCTGTTTGTTAAGCATTCATCAACTAGTTGATGAAATTATTATTATCGATACGGGTTCTGTTGATGATACAGTCAAAATTAATGTACGGATTTAATCCCTACACACGCTAGCACTTTATATAATGAACACTATTTTAAGCAACGAAAATCTTTGATATAGACTGAGCTTAGAGGACAACGCTAAGCTCTTTAATGATTTATAGGCATATTCACGACCTTATTTGGAAACATTATGCATATACAACGAAAAAGGTGGAGATAGTGTTGGATATTCCCAAAAAGGCACAGCCGATGTGGAGAGAAGAAGTTAAACTCCCAAAAGGCAGTACATTACAGGAAAATCGCAAAGTAGATGTGGTAGTAGTTGGTGGTGGAATTACTGGAATTACAACGGCTTATTTGTTGCAGAACGAAGGGCTAAACGTGGCACTTCTAGAAGCTAATGAAATTTTAAATGGGACAACTGGTCATACAACAGCCAAAATTACTGCTCAGCATGACGTTATTTATGATGAACTAATTGGACATATTGGCGTTGAGCAAGCAAAGCTTTATTATGAAGCAAATGATAACGCTCTACACTTTATGAAAGATCTAATCGAAAAAGAAAACATTGATTGCCAATTCTCAACGCAAGACGCTTACTTGTATGGTGCTACACTAGAATTTGATCATCGGATACATAAAGAATTTCGTGCGTATGAAAAACTTAACATTCCATGCGATTTTAAAACATCGCTTCCGTTTCAGTTTGATATTCGCGCTGCAGCTATTATGAAAAATCAAGCTCAATTTCATCCTCTCCAATATTTAACTCACCTTGCCAAACAGTTTTTGGAAAAGGGCGGAGTGATTTTTGAAAATACCGTAGCAAATGATATTGAAGAAGGTACATCCCCTACTGTCATTACGAGGGATGGCCACCGAATATCCTGTCAGCATGTTGCAATTTGTACACATTTTCCTTTTTATGATGGAGCAGGGTTTTTTTATACTCGAATGTACGCCAAGCGCTCTTACGTATTAGCGGCAAAAACAAAACAAAAATTTCCGGGAGGTATGTACTTAGGAGCAGACCAACCAACACACTCGCTGCGCTCAGCTACTTTAAATGGGGAGGAAGTAGTGTTAATTGGTGGTGAAGGTCATAAAGTAGGACAAGGAATCAATACAGAATACCACTATCAATCGTTACAGCGATTTGCAGAAGAAAACTTTAACGTTCTTTCCTATCCCTATCGATGGTCAGCTCAAGATCTTATTACCATTGACAAGATCCCTTATATTGGTAAATTGAAAGAAAGCAAAGAAAACATCTTTATTGCAACAGGATTTAAAAAATGGGGAATGACGCACGGAACGGTAGCCGCACAGCTTATTACAGACCTTATTATGCAACGGAAGAATCCGTATGAAGAAGTATATAAGCCTTCTCGTTTTCATGCTGATCCAAGTATCCGCTACTTCTTACGTCAAAATTTAGATGTTGCAGATCATTTTATTCGTGGAAAGCTTGATTTGCCTAAAAAGTCCGTTGAACAACTAGAAAAAGGAGAAGGAAATATCATTTATGTAAACAGTAAACGAGCAGGAGCCTACAAAGATGAAGGTGGAAAAATCCATTGTGTTGACACTACTTGTACACATTTAGGCTGTGAAGTGAACTGGAATGCTGGAGATAGCACATGGGACTGTCCATGTCATGGATCCCGCTTTTCTTATGATGGTACGGTCTTAGAGGGTCCAGCTAAAACGCCGCTAAAAACGATTAATCTAAACGACGAAGAAAGCACACAATAATGTGTGCTTTCTTTATGCTTCTTTTCGAAAGAATCGATTATAGACTAAAATCATTGCGTACATCATTAAAAAGGAAGAGGTAAAAAAAACAAGCTTTCCCCAAACTGGGATATGATTAAAATAGCTTGTTTCATAAAACAAAACAAAAAAGCTAAATGGCAACAAAAACAATAGCCAAATAAAATCTCTATCCTTTAAAACTTTTAGAAAGAATAAAATCCCTCCGATATAGACAAACATTAAAAACATTGTAATTCACCAAATTCTCTTTCGTACTTTCTTCCATTATATAAGATAGTTAAAAGAAAACCTAGGTATATTCAAGTTAAATATGAAATACCGATCTTTTCACCTAGTTTTTAATCGATTATTTACTTCCTTTAAGTTTATCTAGATGAGCAAAGAATGATGGGTATGATACCGATACAGCTTCGCGGTTTTTAATGATTGTTTCACCTTCTGCAATACAAGAAGCAACTGCTAGCATCATGCCAATACGGTGATCTCCATGACTATTTACGCTTGCACCATGAAGCGGCGTTCCTCCATGAATAATCATTCCATCTTCTGTTGCTTCAATATTAGCACCCATTTTATTTAGCTCATTAACGACTGTGTCAATTCGATTTGTTTCTTTCACTTTTAATTCAGCTGCATCTTTAATAACTGTCGTTCCTTGAGCCTGAGTTGCAGCCAGCGCGATAATTGGAATTTCATCAATTAAACGAGGAATGAGATCGCCTCCTACTTCAGTGCCTTTTAAAGGTGCTGACTTTACAACTAAATCTGCAAAAGGTTCTGCTACATCTGTCTTTAAATTCTTTTCTTCAATAGATGCACCCATATTAAGTAATACATCTAAAATTCCTGTGCGAGTTGGGTTCATACCAACCTTTTTTAATTCAATTTGACTGTTTGAAATAATAGACCCTGCTACTAAGAAAAACGCAGCCGATGAAATATCTCCGGGCACTTCAATATGTGTACCCGTTAACGTTTGTCCACCTTCAATTGAAACAGATAATCCTTCTTCTTTCACTTGAACACCAAAAGCTTCTAGCATTCGCTCAGTATGATCTCGCGACTTTTCTGGCTCAATAACCGTTGTAACGCCTTCGGCTTGTAGCCCAGCTAATAAAATCGCTGACTTTACCTGCGCACTAGCTACCGGAGATTTATATGTAATTCCTTTTACATTTCCACCTCTTAAAGAAAGAGGAGTAAAGTTGCCTTCTTCACGTCCATCTAATTGAATTCCCATGCTACGTAAAGGGTCTGTCACTCGCTTCATGGGACGTTTTGCAATAGACTCATCTCCTATCAGCGTATGATGATGTGCCGTATTTGATAAAATCCCCATTATTAAACGAATTGTTGTTCCTGAATTTCCAACGTCCAATACTTCAGTCGGCTCTTGTAGCCCTTGAATGCCACGACCTTTTACAATAACTGTTTCTTCATTCACAACTTCAATTTCTACGCCTAATTTACGAAAGCAAGAAATAGTGCTAAGGCAATCATCACCTGGTAGGAATCCTGAGATGGTTGTTGTTCCTTCTGCAATTGATCCAAACATTACCGATCTGTGCGAAATCGATTTATCACCTGGAACTTGAATTACCCCGTTTAATCCTTGAAGTGTCATATTCATTCTCCTTTATAATAATTTATACGTGCAGGGAATCTCTGAATTGTTTAGCATCTGAAAAGTAATGAAACAATTCATGACTATCTCCCTTTTCGAGCAAGTTCTTCACTTGCTCCATTTCTTTCATCCAATCATCTAAAAGTGCTAACAGCGTGTAGCGATTTTGTTTTAGAATATCTCTCCACATATGCGGGCTACTTGATGCGATCCGAGTAAGGTCTCGAAAGCCTCCCGCTGCCATCTCAGTAATAAGCGTATTCTTTGCTGAGTATCCTTTCACTTGACGAACAAGACTGGTGGCAATTACATGAGGCAAATGACTGATAACCCCTGTTACTTGGTCATGTGTAATCGCATCTATAAAGACAAAGTGAGCTTGTGTCGGCGCAAGTAAATGCATAAGCGCATCTATCTTTTGTGGATTTTCGTCTTCAAAAGGGGTTAACATATAGCGAGCTTCATAAAATAGATCTGCTCGTGCATTACTTGCACCACTTTGGTGAGAACCAGCCATTGGGTGTCCGCCAATGAACGTTACTCCTTTTTCTTTTAACAAAAATGCCGTTTCCATTACTGCTACTTTAGTACTTCCAACATCTGTTATAACAACATTTTGTTGCAATGTCCACTTTGAAAGAACGTGTATCCAATTAGCTGTCTCTTCTACCGGCGTTGCTAAAATAATATAATCTGCCATTTCAGCTTCTTTTTTTACATCATCTGCTTGTTCGTCAATGACTGCGTGTGCCATTGCCACACGCATTTCTTCTATATTAATATCTGCTCCCACAATATGCACGTTTTCATTTTTTTTAATAGAAAGTGCCAGTGAACCTCCGATAAGACCAACACCAATCAGTAATACACGTTTTTTCACCTTTCATTCTCCTTTATATGTTAAAATTGCGCTGCATGCTTTCGATGCTCATTAATGTTTTGTTGCAGCAAATCAATGCGGTCTGAACCAAATTGTTCAATAATAGCCGAAGCTAATTCCCATGCAATAACTGATTCAGCTACAACAGCTGCTGCTGGAACTGCACAGCTATCAGAGCGTTCAATACTAGCTGCAAACGGTTCTTTTGTATCAATATCTACGCTTTGAAGCGGTTTATATAACGTTGGGATTGGCTTCATTACGCCTCGCACAACGATTGGCATTCCAGTAGTCATACCACCTTCTAATCCGCCTGCATTGTTTGTTTTACGCGTGTAACCTTGCTCTTCACTCCATAAAATTTCATCGTGCACTTCACTTCCTGGCTTACGTGCTGCTTCGAATCCAACACCAATCTCTACACCCTTAAAAGCATTTATGCTCATAATCGCCGCTGCAAGCTTTGAATCTAGCTTGCGATCGTAGTGTACATAGCTTCCAACCGCTGTTGGCATCCCTTCTACGACTACTTCTACTACACCGCCAATGCTATCACCGTTTTCTTTGGCTTCATCAATTGCTTTCATCATCTTTTGTCCAGCTTCTTCATCCAAGCAACGCACGGGAGATGCTTCCGTTTTTTCTTGAAGTTCCGCTAAGGATTGGTATGATGTCTGCTCTGCTTTGACACCGCCAATTTCTAGAACATGACATGCAATATTGACACCAACAGCTTTTAAAATTTGCTTTGCAACAGCTCCCGTTGCAACACGAACTGTTGTTTCACGAGCAGATGAACGTTCTAAAACGTTTCTCATGTCACGATGTCCGTATTTAATTGCACCGTTTAAATCTGCATGACCTGGTCTTGGCTTTGTAATTTGACGCTTCACTTCTGCATCTTCATCCACAGGGTCAGCTCCCATGATATTTCTCCAATGTGTAAAATCTTTGTTTTCTACTACGAGTGCCACTGGTGAACCTAAAGTAGCCCCATGTCTTACTCCACCTACAATTTGTACACGGTCTGTTTCAATTTGCATGCGACGACCACGACCATGACCTTTTTGTCTTCTAGCTAAATCTTCATTAATATGTTCTGCCGTTAATTCAAGCCCCGCTGGTACCCCTTCAACAATTGCTGTTAATTGTGGACCATGTGACTCTCCTGCTGTTAAATATCTCATCGTTTCCATCCTCCAATTTGTAAAATTCAATCTTTTCACCTAATAAAATAAGCTCGCCCCTCTTTTAAGATAGGGACGAGCTTATTCTCGCGATACCACCCTAGTTGCAAGCTATTCTTACTTACCACCTTCATTGTTTAACGATCAGTCGACCGCTCTTTACAGAGTGCTCAAGGAGTGTATTTTGCTCACATCTTTGTACTGATTTACACCGTCCATCAGCTCTCTATAACAGGGAGATGCTTGCTACTAGAGTCCTCTCATTGCATCGCTATATAATTATGATAACTTAACTGCCGAACCTTTTAATTCTGCCATGAAGTCATGGAATTCAGGAATGTTCATTTGTTGTGCTGAATCTGATAATGCCACAGCTGGATCTGGATGAACTTCAGCCATAACTGCATCTGCACCAATCGCAATTGCAGCTTTTGCACAAGGTAATAATAAGTCTTTACGTCCAGTTGAATGCGTTACATCTACAACAACTGGTAAATGCGTTTCTTGTTTTAAGATTGGTACTGCTGAGATATCTAATGTGTTACGAGTTGCACGCTCGTATGTGCGGATACCACGCTCACAAAGGATGATGTTACCATTTCCACGAGACATAATGTACTCAGCAGCGTTAATGAACTCTTCAATTGTTGCAGCTAAGCCGCGTTTTAGTAGGATCGGTTTATCAACTGAACCTGCTGCTTTTAATAATTCAAAGTTTTGCATGTTACGTGCACCAATTTGAATTACATCTACGTACTCTAATGCTGTTTCAATATCTTGTGGTGAAACAATTTCACTGATAATTTGAAGACCTAACTCATCTCCAACTTTACGTAAGATTTGCAAACCTTCTACACCTAAACCTTGGAAATCATATGGTGATGTACGAGGCTTAAATGCTCCTCCACGCATTAGCGTAATGCCTTGTTCTTTTAGAGCTAAGCCAACTTGTTTTACTTGCTCGTAGCTTTCTACTGCACATGGTCCCATAACGAACTGTAAGTTTCCATCTCCAACTTTCGTTCCGTTTACATCGACTACTGTATCGTCAGATTTCTTTTTACGAGATACAAGAAGCGCTTTTCTATGATCATCTTCTTGAAGCTCTAAGCTTGCCTTGAAAATTTCTTTAAAAATATGTTGAACTGTTGATGCTTCAAATGGTCCGTTATGGTTTGCTAAAATGTGATTTAATGATTCACGCTCACGAACTGGATCAAAACATTTTACACCTTGTGTACCTTTTAGTTCACCAATTTCTTTTGCAATCTCACCACGTTTATTTAATAATTCTAAAATTTCTAAATTTAATTGATCGATTTGTCCACGTAATTGCTCTAAAGTTTTTGTCATTGTTAAGACCCTCCTAGATTTTGTATGTTTTTATAGTATCTTACATGTCCGCTGAGTGCGGAATATACAAAAAGTCCCTACTGATTGTGTCAGTAGGGACGAATTGATCGCGGTACCACCCTAATTGCAAGCATTTGCTTGCCTCTTCATTACGATAACGGCTATGCCGCTTTTGCTATGCAAAAGTAAGCTCCAAGAATGTAATTCACAACTAGTTTGTGTTCTGACTCGCACCGACCGTCAGCTCTCTGAAACAGGGAAACACGTTGCTACTATGCTCTTTTCATCGCTTGTTTAATTATTTAATTTTCTATAGGGCGGTAAATACAAAAAGTCCCTACTGATCTCACCCTTAAGGTAAGGTCAGTAGGGACGAATTAATCGCGGTACCACCCTAGTTGCAAGCATTTGCTTGCCTCTTCATTACGATAACGGCTATGCCGTCTTTTCCTACTCAGAAAAGATGCTCAAGGAATGTACTTCGAAGGGTTTGTGTTCTGACTCGCACCGACCGTCAGCTCTCTGAAACAGGGAAACCTTTTCTACTATTGCTCCTATCAACGCTCAATATTGACTATGTATGTGTGTTTAAACGTTTGTTTTAACGTTTAGATGATGTTGTGTGATGTTGATTTGTATTATGAATGGTTTTACCTAAATCGTCAATACTTTTTTAGGTTTTTTTTTATAATCTTTTACAAACTTTCCCCATAGACTTCCTTAAAACGTTGAATTATAAGCATATAAAACGTTTTCAATTAACTTCATTTTTTTATAAATAATACTGGTTTTTATTATTTTCACACAAAAAAAGGCCTCATACTCGAGGTCTTTTTTAAGCAAGAAAAATAGCACCGTAAGCAAGAGCACCTACAATAACAATCGCTGGATGAACACGTAATCTCTCCATCAGTACAAAGCTCGTAACAATTAAAAATAACGTCTGCCATACCCCTGAATCCACATAAGAGCTTGCAAAGAAATCATAAGCCATAACTCCAAGTAGAACAGCAATAACAGGGCGAATAAAGTTTGTCATTTTCTTCACGTTTGGTGAATCTTTATACTTATATAAGATCCGTAATAAGACAACTAGAAGTATGACAGAAGGAGCAATTGTAGCTAGTAATGAAACAAACGCCCCCAGGATACCTGCTTCTTGATAGCCAATAAAACCTGCCATTTTTGTTGCGATTGGACCCGGTAGCGCATTACCAATTGCCAACATTTCACTAAACTCATTAACCGTTAACCACCCGTAGCGGTCAACTACTTCTTTTTGAATTAATGGAATTGAGGCTGGTCCCCCTCCATAACCTAAAATATTTGATACAAAAAAAGCCATAAACAATTGCCAATAAATCATACAGTTTCCCTCTTTTGTTCCTGAACTTCTTTTTCTTTTTGCTTTCTTTTAACGGGAATCCACGCTGCAACCATTAGTAAAATAATAATAATTGCTGGATGAATATGAATAAACTCCATCAGTACCAAACTTACAAATGCCAGTAAAATAGCTTTTGTCCAACCTAATCCACCAGTAGATTTTTTCAAGAAATCCCACGTCATAACAGCTAACATAACCCCAACTACAGGTACAACAGCTTTAGTCATTCCGATTACCCATGCCTGGTCTTTAAACTGCGTAAGGGTTGTCAAAAGGAGAACCATAAGCAAGACAGTTGGTGCTACTGCCGCAATTAATGCGTTAATCATCCCTATCACTCCGCCAACCCGATACCCAATATATCCGGCTAGCTTTGTTGCAATAGGACCTGGTAGCGTATTAGCAATTGCTAATACGTCACCAAACTCATCGCTATCCATCCACTTGTATGTATCAACAACCTCTTTTTTAACAAGTGGTATAGCGGACGGCCCACCTCCGTAACCAAGCATACCTGAGCGAAAAAACGCGATAAAAATATGTAATTGCTGCATTTTATACGCTCCTTTCTTTGTTGTAATCTCTCCTTAATACGTTAGAACAGCCCCATCTGTTCGAGGCTCTGTTCCTCCAAACAATACCCCTGTTTGAGGATCTCTGCGAATAATTTGTCCACGACCAAACGAATGACGACTTGTTGCCACTTGAACATCATGACCTTTTCTCTCTAACGCTTCCACAATATAACTTGGCATATCTTTTTCTACAAGAACTGTTTTATCATTAATCCATTGCCACCTTGGTGCATCTAGTGCCGCTTGAGGATTTAAATCAAAATCAACCATATTCATAATGACTTGAACATGACCTTGAGGCTGCATGAACGCTCCCATTACACCAAATGGTCCAACCGCTTGATTACCTTTTGTTAAAAAGCCTGGGATAATAGTATGATATGTTCTTTTACCTGGCTCTAGTCGATTATCGTGACTCTCATCGAGTGAAAAATTGTGTCCGCGGTTTTGAAGAGCAATGCCTGTTCCTGGAACAACTACTCCTGATCCAAAGCCTTTATAGTTGCTTTGAATAAAAGAAACCATATTCCCTTCATCATCAGCCGTTGCTAAATAAACGGTTCCACTGTGAAGTGGTTGACCAGCTTCTGGTAGCCTTGCATCGTCACCGATTAAAGCTCGACGTGCATCAGCATATTCATCGTGTAACAGATCTTCTATAGCCACCTTCATATGCTTAGAATCAGTAATAAATTTCTTTCCATCTGCAAAAGCTAGTTTCATCGCTTCAATTTGCTTATGGTACGTATCCACTGAATCTTTAGTTTTAAACTCATAACCTTTTAAGGTATTTAGTGCTAAAAGAGCAATTAAGCCTTGACCGTTAGGCGGAATCTCCCAAACATCATAGCCTCTATAAGACACCGAAATTGGCTTAACCCATTCAGGTTGAAAAGCTGCCAAATCTTCTTTTCGAATAAAGCCTCCATGAGCTTTAGAAAACGCATCAATTTTTTCAGCAATTCTTCCTCGATAAAATGATTCAGCTTCTGTTTCCGCAATCTCAATAAGCGTATCTGCATGATCACTTGATGACCACACTTCACCAATTTTTGGCGATTTTCCATTTATTCCAAATGTTTCAAACCAGCCAGCAAACTCTTCCCCTTTTAATTCGCCTTTAAACTTCTCGTATGCAACATTCCAATTGTAACCTAAAATCGGAGAGATAGGGAACCCCTCTTGAGCATATGTAATTGCAGGTTGCAGTACTTCTGTTAAAGGAAGCTTTCCAAATCGTTTTGATAATGCAGCCCAGGCACTAGGTGCACCAGGAACTGTTACAGGTGTTAAGCCATACTCGGGCATTTCTTCTGTTATACCTCTCTCTTTTAAAGCTTCTATTGAAAGCTTTTTAGGAGCAGGTCCGCTAGCATTTAAGCCGTGCAGTTCATCATTTATCCAAACAAGAGCAAACGCATCTCCTCCAATGCCATTTGACGTCGGCTCGACTACTGTTAAGCACGCTGCTGTTGCAATTGCCGCATCAACTGCGTTACCTCCTTTTTTTAGCATATCTAAACCTGCCTGCGCTGCTAAAGGTTGACTTGTTGCAACCATTCCATTTTTTCCAAATGTACACATTCTTTGCGAACCGTATGGATGCGTTAAAAAAAATTCATTCATTTCTCCCACTCCCCAACATGATCTATTTCTACACATGAACCAATTCACTATCATAAACATCTAAAGCAGCTTGTAAGGCTTTCCCTGCATTTATTAAAGTTCCTTTTCTTAACAAGGTTGCCTCAAGCCCGGCCAGCGTATATAAAACGTTATCCTGTCGACAGCTATATCCCATCGTACCAATTCTCCAAATCTTACCGTGAAGCGGACCAAACGAGCTTGCTATTTCAATTCCAAATTGATCAAGTAGCGTACTGCGAACGTCTTCTCCATTAATGCCGCTTGGAATAATAACGCACGTCACGGTTGTTAACTTTGAAGCCTCATTGCCAAATAACGATAACCCCATTGCTTTAATACCTGCAACAAGTGCTTTTTCATGTAATTTATGACGAGCAAACCGTATATCTAAACCTTCTTCAAGTAAGATCCGAACTCCTTCATGAAGAGCATATAACATTGATGTTGCTTCCGTATGATGATTAAGGCGACGATCACTCCAGTAATCTTGTAATTGACTTAAATCAAAATAATTACTAATAATATTCGGTCGTGTTCGAACATTGTTATCTGCTTCTGTAGCAATTCCTTTCTCCACTTTTTTTCGTTGAGTAATATGATGCTCCACTCGTTCATTATAAGTAATCGGTGCCATCCCTGAAGGTACAGATATACACTTTTGTGTTCCAGCAATAAGTGCATCAATATACCAATCATCCACTTTAACATCTATACCCCCAATTGTTGCGACGGCATCAACAATAAATAAAGCATCGTTTTCTCGGCAAGCTTTCCCTATTTCTTTTAAGGACTGAACTCTACCTGTAGATGTTTCACCATGAACCATAGCTACTATTTTCGGATTGGTTCTCTTGATCTCACGAATAACTTGTTCTGGTTCAAACACGCTTCCCCATTCACATTCAATATTGTGGACAACTGCTCCGTATCGCTCAGAAATCTCTGTTAACAGGTGACCAAACCGTCCAAATATAGGTACAAATACCGTATCTCCTGGTTCAATAATGCTTGCTAACACTGCTTCAAGCCCAGCTCTTGAAGTTCCATCGATTGGGAATGCCCATTTATTTTTGGTTTGAAACAATTCTCTTAGCATCTCCATCGTTTCATTCATAATCGTTGTAAATGCAGGGTCGAACTGACCAAGGATTGGCGTTCCAAGCACCCTTAGCACCCTAGGGTCTGCTTCTACAGGTCCAGGTGTCATGATTGTTCTCGGTGGAGCATTTAGTATTTTTTTATTTATCATCTTAACATCCTCCTAATAGGCTAATTTGTAAAGTAACTCAATTAATACCTGAATTCCTTTCTCAAGCTGCTCAGCGCTTGTGTATTCTTTAGGTGAGTGACTAATTCCATTTTTACTTGGTACAAACAGTAAGCAAGTAGGTAATTTTGGTCCAAACACCTGTGAATCGTGACCAGCCCCGCTCACCATGCTCATATATGAAATGTTCTTTTCCTCGGAAATATTTTTAGAAATTTCAGATAAATTTTTATCCATTTGTACTGGTTTTTCATTCATCCACCGATTAATTTCTGTTGTTACACCTGCATTTATAGCAATTTCTCGTAGCATCACTTTTATCTCATGTTCAACTTTATCCAAGACACCATCTTCACCGTGTCTTATATCAATACTAAAGCTGACTTTTCCAGGTATAACATTTGGTACGTTAGGTGAAACATCTAACTTTCCTACCGTCATATACAGCTTCTCTTCGTATTTTTTGCTCATATCCAAGAGAGACGTAATGAAACGACAGCTTGCTGCTAAAGCGTCTTTACGGTGAGTCATCGGTGTTGTTCCAGCATGATTGCTCTCTCCTTGCACGGTTACTGTAAACCTTTTTTGTCCTGCAATACTTGATACAATTCCGATATCAAGCTGTTTTTTTTCAAGCTGCTCACCTTGCTCAATATGTAGCTCAATAAAATGTGAAATATCTTGTCTAAACGGCTTTTTATAGTGACCTTTTCCAAATTGGTATTGTTCCATTGCTTTCTTTAACGTAATATTTTCTCGATCTTTTATTTCTTGACTCATATTTTCATAGCTGTATAATCCAACAATGTGACCAGACCCCCAATAAGTTAAAGGAAATCGACTTCCTTCTTCCTCACAGAGAGACACTACTTCAATCGACCGCTTTGGCATTCCGTACGTTTTTCGTAAGTGCTCTACTGCTATAAGACCTGCGATAATTCCAAACGCTCCGTCATATTTGCCTCCATACACAACTGTATCCACATGTGATCCGACTAGAATGGTTTTTTGATTCTGTTCTATCCCCTCAAGTCTTCCATAAAGATTCCCCACATCATCATAGTAAGCAGTTAGTTGATTTTCTGTCATCTTCTCTTTTAATGCTTCTTGAGCAGCGTACCATTCTGTTGAATATAGTAAACGTGTAACACCTTTTCTAGTATCCGCTCCAAATTGAGAAAGCCACTGAAGGTCTTTTTCAACCTGTAAGCAGAGCTTCGATTTCCCCTTCATTTCAGCAACCATCTTTTCCACCTCTTTCTTTTCATTTTACGAAATCTAAAAGTTGTTTTCATTGACAAATCCTCCAAAAAAAAGGTGTTTTTTTGGATAATATAACTAAGACCAACCGATTAGGTTTGCCACGACTAACAGTATAGCCCCCGCGGTCATCGACAGCAGGAAAAGAGGAAGAATAAACTTTACCCAGCGGTTCCATCCTACTCCAGAAATCGCTGCAGCTGTAACCCCGTCATACCCCAACGAAAGCATAAGTGGCATAATCACTGGGACATATACAATTGCTAATTCAGGCGTTCCAATAAAGCATGCTATTAGTGCAAAAGTAAACATAAATACCGGAATTAGTAGCTTCGGCTTATGAGAAAAAAACTTTTTGCTATTTTTCCAACCCCAAGTTCGATTACACCTGCTGACCGAAGCGTTACAAATACTCCTCCAATGACAAATGTAAAGAAAATCACAGGAGCTGCTTCAACCATGCCTTGGGGAACAGCTTTTAGCATCCCTAGCAAACTGACAGGACTTGACTCCAATTCTGCATACGAAGTAGGGTCAATCATTTCCCTCCCATCTTCTCCTTGAACTCGATCATACGCTCCTGCTGGAACTAGATATGTAGCAATAGTCATTACACCAATGATAATGGCTAACATGAAGTAAATATGAGGAAATTCTCTTTTTTCTTTACTTCTTTTAATGAATGTTCTTTTAAAACTGGCTGCGACATCCAACCCCTCCGTATTGTTATATTTTATTACATATTATGTTATATAATATATCTTACAAAAGATTTTATCTCGATTCATTTACTTTTTATACATTTTTTTCTGAATTTTTTATTTATTTTAACCAATTTATGTTTTAAAATAGGAATATAGCAATATTTAATGTAACTTTTTATAACAAGGGGTGGGAACATGGAGTTACAAACATTATTAAGCAGTCGGCCTTATGCTAGCGCATCTGTTGTGGCCGGAAAAAATGGGTTAACAAGAACCGTCCAAAATATTAACATGATGGACGCTCCAGATATTTTAACGTTTCTAAAAGAAGGGGAGCTGCTCGTCACAACCGGCTATCACTTTAAAGAAAAAGAAGAGAACCTATTACAATTGGTTGAGGGCATGGCAAAAAAACAGTGCGCAGGTCTAGCAATAAAAACGAAGCGATTCTTCGAACAAGTACCTTCATCTATTTGCGAACTCGCAGAGAAGCTAAACTTTCCTATCATCGACTTACAAACAGACGAAGCACTTGGTTCCATTATCAACGAATCTTTAAGCTTTATTTTAGATAAAAAAACAAGCGATCTTCAACAAGCGATGATGACTCATCAACTCTTTTCCTCCTATATTCTACAAGGAAACGGTGTTGAAAAAATATTACATTCACTTCAAACGTTATGCGACGCTCCAATTGGGCTATTCGACCTTCACGGAAATTTATTGTTTCACACAGAGAAAAAAGAAGAAAAAGCATCAGCTTCTTTAGAAAAGATCGCCGTTCAGATAAATAATTATTTTCACCTTAAAGCCAGCTATGCTACGTTTTCTATCACAAAAACAAAACAAGAACTCAGCTTATTTTTAATTCCTACACATACACACAAGAGCAACTTTTTAGTTATTTATCGCAGCATGTTGCCAAACGAATCATCCTTATTAACAATTGAACAAGCAGCGAATGTACTTTCCTTTGAAATGATGCGTCAACATGCTTTAAAAGAAGCAGAGCGCCGAAAGAAAAATGAATATTTCCATCAACTAACTCATGATTACTTCAAAAATATAGATGAAGCCACTTATCACGGAAAGCAGATTGGACTTTCTCCTGACAAAAAGTACATTTGTGCTGTTGGGAAAATCCCATTACAGCATTATACATACACAGATAGCGAAATGATTTATGAGCTCATCGAGTACGAATTGTCAAAACAGCCTATTCCAAGCTTATTATTCACACAGGATAATCGCTACGTCATTTTATTTTTCCCTGATAGTTACGATAAGCATCAGTTTATCGCAAACCAGCTCATCCTTATTCAAAAGGTTGTAAAAAGACATTATAAACAAAACGTATGCTTCGGAATAGGAAACCAAAGCCAGACGCTATTAACCGTGATAGATTCGTACAAAGAGGCCATCGAAGCACTTGAAAACATTCAAATGACCGACCAAGCAGCACCTATTCAATTTTATCAACCAAAACAATTTCGAGAACTTTTAAGACTTATTCCCTCTGCAGACTTGGAAGAATATCACGAAAAAGCGCTGGAAGGACTTCTTCACTACGATCGAAAAGACCAACCTATTTTATTAGACACGTTATCTACTTACCTAAACTTAAATTGTCAAATATCAGAAACAGCCAAACAGTTATTTATTCATAGAAACACCGTTATTTATCGAATTGAAAAGTGTGAAGAAATATTAGGGAGGTCGGTTCATACACCGGAAGAAACGCTTCGACTACGAATTGCGTTTCAAATCCACACTCATTTACACTCTAACTTTATTTAAAAAACTGAGCTCTTACATCCCTGTAAGAGCTCAGTTTCAGAGTCTTTATTAATTTATTCAAAAGATTCCCTTCTAGATTATACCAATTTAACTAACTCAGATTTTTTACAGTTCCAACTACTTCAAGCGGCACTAAAATCTCTATTTTATTTCCCAAAGGAGAAAAAGCAGAACCAGCATACTCCTTTACGTTTAACGGCTCGCAACTAACAAAATTTCTGTACCATGATGAAATGCATACATACTCCTTGTTACCATCTTCTTGGTAAACAAGTAACAAAAAAACTAGCAGCTGATGGTAGCTGCTAGTTTTGATTCATTTTTAATTCAACAGCCTTTAATTTACCAGCCATTGTATGCTTTTTATCTCGTCGATCATCGATACGCAAGTTAGTACACACTCGCTCGATTCCATTTTCAAACGGAACTTCATGTAGCTCTTGAACAATTTTCAACAAAAGACCAAGCTCACCTTCAATAAGCGTATTCATGGGAGTTAACTGATACTCTACCTCCTCTTTGTATTTCTCTAACACTTTCTGAATATCCGCTACGTATTGGCTAACGCTGGGCGTTTTAGTCCCTACCGGTATAATCGTTAAATCTACAATCGCCATATTACTTCTTCCTCCTTTTTCATGTTTATCATACCAAAAAGAAACAAAAGTCATACTTGTCTTGTTTCAATGACAAAAAAGAGGATAGTATATTATCCCCTTTTAAAACTTATAGATAACGTTTCGCACCTAAATAACGAGGCTGCCAGTATGAGTTACTCATAGAGCTAATCATAACACCTTTAGATGATGATGCATGAAGGAACTGACCTCCACCTAAGTAAATTCCTGCATGACTTGCACCCGGCTGATATGTTTCAAAGAATACAATATCTCCTGGGCTCGGTGTGCTAACACGAGTTCCTGTGCTGTAGATACCCGCAACTGTACGCGGTAAGCTAACTCCTGCAGCGTTACGATATACATAGTTTAAGAATCCACTGCAGTCAAATCCACTTGGAGAAGTCCCTCCCCATACGTATGGTGTTCCCACGAAACGTTTCCCATATGAAGTTACTTTTGAAGCACTAGAGCTTGATGGCGTACTAACGCTTGGCTTAGACGTAGTGTTGTTTGAACTTGAGCTAGAATTTAATTTGTTCATCGTAGCTGGCCCTGCAATTCCATCTGCTGACAAGCCATTTGCGCGTTGGAACGAGCGAACTGCACTTGTTGTAATTGAACCGTAGTATCCCGTTACGTTAGCAGAGAAATAACCTTTATTTTTTAATTTTTGTTGCAAGCTACTTACTGATGAACCAGACATGCCCGAACGTAATATAGATGATGTACCCGTTGAAGTAGAGCCTGAACCAGCGCTAGTTCCACCATTTTTCAGTTTATTAAGCGTAGCTGGCCCTGCAATTCCATCTACTGACAGACCATTCGCACGTTGAAAAGCCATAACTGCATTTTTCGTAATTGACCCAAAATATTGAGTAGTATTTCCCTTGAAATAACCTTTGTTTTTCAGCTGCTGTTGTAGAGATTGAACATTTGCACCTCTAGAACCAACACGTAATAAAGTGCTAGATGTGCTAGAAGAATTAGAACTACTTCCTAACAGTTTACTAAATGTATTTTTACCGGCAATTCCATCTGCAGCTAATCCGTTCGCACGCTGAAAGTTCATAACTGCGCTCTTTGTAATTGTTCCATAATAATTTGTAGTTGTACCGTATGTAAAATAACCCTTGTTTTTTAATTGTTGTTGTAATTGTTTTACATCTGAATTACTCATTCCTGGACGTAAAGTTGTATCACCTAATGCCGCTTCACTAATTGTTGGTACTACTGTTAAAGATCCACATAATGCTAAAGAATATATTAACTTTTTCATAGAAAAGGTTCCTCCATTGTCATAATCTACTAATCTAAGACGTTTACATTGTAACAACACTGTATTACAAAATAACATCACCAATATTACATTTTTGTTACAAGAACCGACATTTTTCTTCCGTTTCTATGCCTACAGAATGACATTTTCAGTACTTTATAAGTATATAAGATTATTTAATTAACTTTATTTTACATTTAAATTCCTTTTCGGAGGGTAAGATTGGTTCTAAAATCACCGTTAACATTATGTTTATATTTCAATTATTTTTTTGTATAGTTCGTCATATTTTTACCAAAAGCTGAAACTTTTTTGTGTTTTTTTCGTTTATGCACCTTTTCAAATGAAATAGATGCATAAAATGATAAAACATGGAAAAAATAGTTTACTGTAATAACTTAAGCTGATTGGAGGAATACGTAAATGTCTAACAAAGACGGAATTCACGGTACGAACGTAAATGGCGCCGGTGATTCTGAAGATAAGCGATTTACTGAAGGTGAAGATGAACAAACATTAACAACTCGTCAAGGACACCCCATTCGTGATAACCAAAACAGTCGCACAATTGGAAATCGCGGCCCTGCTACTTTAGAGAACTATCAACTAATTGAAAAACTTGCCCATTTCGATAGGGAACGTATACCAGAACGCGTAGTTCACGCTAGAGGAACCGGTGCTCACGGATACTTTGAAACATATGGAAAACTAGGTGACGAACCTGTAGAGAATTATACGCGTGCAAAAGTTTTTTCAGGAGCAGGTAAGCAAACTCCTGTGTTTGTACGTTTTTCCACTGTTACTCATGGAAAAGATTCTCCAGAAACGATGCGTGACCCTCGAGGATTTGCAGTTAAATTTTACACAGAGGATGGAAATTGGGACTTGGTGGGAAATAACTTAAAAATCTTTTTTATTCGGGATGCAATTAAGTTCCCTGACCTTATCCACTCATTTAAACCAGATCCTGTTACAAACAGACAAGATACGGAACGAATTTTCGATTTCATTTGCCAAACGCCTGAATCAATGCACATGATTACCTTTTTATTTTCTCCATGGGGGATTCCAGCTAACTACCGTCAAATGCAGGGCTCAGGAGTTAATACATATAAGTGGGTAAATAAAAATGGGGATGCTTTTTTAGTTAAATACCACTGGGAGCCAAAACAAGGTATTAAAAATCTTACTCAGAGCGAAGCTGAAGCTATTCAGGCAAAGAACATTAGTCACGCTACGCAAGATTTATATGAGGCAATTGAAAAAGGAGATTATCCAGAATGGGAGCTTTGCATGCAAATTATGGAGGATGGCGAACACCCTGAACTGGATTTTGACCCTTTAGATGATACAAAGATTTGGCCTGAAGATCAATTTCCGTTTCTACCAGTTGGGAAAATGGTCCTTAATAAAAACCCGAATAATGTATTTGCTGAAACCGAGCAAATATCGTTTGGAACTGGCGTGTTAGTAGATGGTCTTGACTTCTCTGATGACAAAATGCTTCAAGGTAGAACGTTTTCTTACTCAGATACTCAGCGTCATCGCGTTGGTGCAAATTACTTGCAGCTGCCGATCAATGCACCAAAAAAGCATGTAGCAACAAATCAACGAGATGGCCAAATGGCTTACCATGTGGATGAGGCACCGACCCAAAACCCTCATGTTAACTATGAACCTTCGCTTTTAGGTGGCCTTAAAGAAGCAACAGATAGACCTAAACCTCATCAACCCAAAGTAGAAGGCCATCTTAAAAAAGAAAAAATTGAACGTACAAATGATTTCAAGCAAGCTGGTGAGCGCTATCGTTTACTAGAAGAATGGGAGCGTAAAGATTTGATTCAAAACCTTGTGGACGGGCTTAAGCCTTGTCACCAACATATCCAACAGCGTATGATCGAGCTTTTAACAAAGTGCGACGAAGATTATGGTCGACAAGTGGCAGCTGGCATTGGCTTTACGATGAATGATGATGGCACTTATGATATGGAAGCTGGATCCGAAATCACCCCATCATTTGGGCACTTCCCAATTGAAGGGGGTTCTCCTTTAGGAAGTAATAAGGCTTCTGATGCTGTACAAGAAGCTGAACAAAAAGGACACGATGCCCACCCTTATTAAACATATTTCAACAAAAACAGCCCCCCTACTAGCAGGGGGGCTGTTTTTGTTCGAAACGGGATTACCATTTTACAGCAAACACGCGGTAGTCATGTTTTAGCTGTGGCGCATTGTACGGTTCGCCATATAAATATCCTTCGCACACCATTGTCGGCTGTAGTGGTTCAACCCACTGTTCAACCTCTTTCGCTGTGCCATTTGTTAAAATATAAACACATTCAGAAACTGGTCCATCATTGTTAACATGATCGACTTGTAGTACTTCCACTAACACATCTTGGACACACGTTTTATTCTGAATTGACATAAGCGTACGATACGTAAGACCGGTTGGCAGCGTAGCTTTCACTCGAAAATGCAAACTATTTTCGTCAAAGAAAGACGCTAATGAGACAATTGGTAACGTCTTATTTTGTTCATACGCTTGAGATAGAATCTTGACCAGAACTTCCTCACTCAAGACGATCCCTCTTTCTAAAAAACGCTTCATCACAACACATGCGAACATTGTCTAATTATGCTCATAGGATATTATACTACCACATTTTTTAATAACGTGTACTATTTTTTTTGAAATTCAAATAGAATTTGTTACCATCTACTTCTTTCTACTCCCCACAACTCTAGCAATTATTAATAAAACAAACAGCAAAACAAATACTCCGACACCAACAAACATCTCATATAAGAAATTAACCACCTGCGTGTCCCCCCTTTTACTCATAGCAAAAAGAACGCCGTCAAAACAGCGTTCTCTCGCAACTTATCAAAGAAAGCCTAACATATTTACAAATACAATGATGATTAATACGGGAGCTACATAGCGAATGACTAGTAACCAAAGCGCAAACCACTTTTTCACATTGTTAGAACCTTGTTGAAACTCTTCAATTAAGACAGCTTTTTTCATTTTCCATGGTACAAATAAAGCTAAGAGCAAACAACCTAACGGCATTAAAATATTACTTACTAAAAAATCGGCAGCATCAAAAATTGATTTACCAAAAATCATTACGTCTGCTAGCGGTCCAAACGATAGTGCTGAAGGAATACCAACAATAAAAATTAATACTCCAGATATCCATGACAACTTAATACGTTTACCAGATTTCCCTTTTGCTAATGACGCCACAATAATCTCAAGCATAGAAAAAGCAGATGTCAATGTTGCAAATAAAAATAGCGCTAAAAACAATGTTTGGAATACTAGTCCAAAAGGAAGTTGTTCAAAAATTGTAGGTAAAACTACAAATAACAGCCCAGGTCCTTCTGCAGGCTCTCCTCCCATTGAAAAAACTGCTGGAAAAATTGCAAGGCCAGCTAATAGAGATATGACAATGTTTAAACCAGCAATAGACACTGCAGATTTCGGCAAGTTCTGTTGCTTCGTTAAATATGAGCTATACGTTACCATTACGGAAACACCCACACTTAATGAAAAGAATGCCTGACCCATCGCAAATAAAATAGCTTCAGACGTTAAGTTTGTAAAATCTGGATAAAGAAAAAACTTGACGCCTTCCATTGCGCCATCTAATGTTAAAGATCGAATAATAATAGCAATAAAAAGTACAAATAATGCAGGCATTAAAATATTGTTTGCTTTTTCAATTCCGTTTTGAATCCCTCGAGATACTACGATAATTGTCAGGAGTAAAAATACAAACTGTGCAATTACAGCGCTTGTTGGATTAGCAATTGTGTTACCAAACAATGTACTATAGTCTTTCACTCCACTGAGTCCACCTGTCACGCTGGCAAATAAGTATTGTAAAATCCAGCCGCCAACTACACTATAAAATGATAACAAAATAAAGCACGTAATTACGCCTAGGTAGCCAATTCCTTTCCAGATGGATTTGGGCGCTACAGCGTCATAAGCACGAATTGCTTCTTTTTGCGTATTACGTCCTAATACGAACTCTGCTAGTAGTAAAGGAAGACCGATAATAGCTGTAAACAGAATAAATAGAAGAAAGAACGCTCCTCCCCCACTTGTACCTGCTACATAAGGAAGCTTCCAAATAGCTCCAATTCCGATAGCGGAACCAGCCGAAGCTAAAATAAAGCCAATTTTTGATGTCCATTGTTCCTGTTGACTCATCTCATCTCACCATTCTCTATATTTTTTCTGATTTGTCATACTATATCACACAACTTTGGTTCCGAAAAGGTTTTTTATTGTTTTCCTGTAAAAGCTATGGTATGAATAATATAGAGAGTAAACGTTTAAAGTAAAAATACTCTTTACTTTTTCTAAAAGCTTTACAATTTGAGGTACAAATGATGACAAATCAACAAGAAAACAAAAAAGAATGCTTATATAAGTTTCATGATTTTATTTTAGTTCAATGTCCAAGCTGTCAACTTTGTGCTCGTATAACTTCAGTTAGCCATATCAATGGGTTACATCAGTGTGAATGCTCAAACTGCGGTTATGATGATAGTGCTTCACATAAAATGGAAATTTCTTTTGAATTTAAAGAAGGATTCGATCCCTTTTTCAACTTGCCTTTGTATTTAAAAACATCTTGTCCAAATCATTTGCTATGGGCATATAATTTAGAACACTTACAATACATTGAATCCTATGTTAAAGTCGGCCACCCAAGGCATATTCCCGAGCCCGATTTGTTCCATGTTTATGTTCCTAGCTGGGTTACAAGCAGCGAAGATCAAAAAGAAGCGCTAGCTAAAATTGAACAGCTCAAATTTAGTGTTTTTCATTCCGAAAAGTAGCCAGCACTCATAGCTGACTACTTTTTTAGTTTGATTTATATTCCCTTCTGTAATCACCTGCTTTGTCAAATTCATCTGCGCTTCCTACAAAGAAAAACTCAATTGTATGATTGGTATTTTCTGTCCCTTCCGTTGCGCCATGAATCATTTTTCCTGGTTTTAACTCTTTTCTATCGCCACCGTCGCTTACATAGTAATATTTATTCGTAGCCCATCCTTCATGCGTCAGTAACGTTTTTGTTCGACTTCTGCCGTTTTGGTCAATATGAAAAACTGTATATTCCCCTTCCATTTCCGTAGGTTGCCCGTTATCTTTATCATATTCAACCGCCACCCAACCTCTATATCCATCGGGAATTAAATAGAGGCTTGGCCTAGCTGTTTCATTTGAACGACTGCAACTTATTAATAGCATCATTGTAAAGCTTAACAACAAAAATCTCTTTTTCATTCATTCACCCTCTTTAATTTATTCAGTATAAAAGGCTGTATTTAGTGTTTGTTTTGAATATAAAACTATGCGAACGAACACGAGAAAAATATATGCTGAATGATAATTTCTACAGAGAATTATTTTTATTATTTTTTCACATAATAAAAGTAAGACTTTTAATTGTGGAGGAAAGCACATGGGCTATTTGTTTTTATTTATTTTGCTGTTTGTGATTCCTTTTTATATGCAGCAACGAATTGTTCAAGCCGATCGAGCTCGTACAAAAGAGCTTCTTGATGCTGAGCAATCCAAAGTACCAAAAAGCGATTCCCCTTAATCAAGGAATCGCCTTTTGTCTATCGTTCATTCTTTAACATTTCAGCTAACGTTAATAAGTTAAGCTTCCCGCAACAATAAAGCCAACAGCAATCGCAGCAGCAAACAGCGTAAAACCAACGGCAATATTACCTTCTTCAACTTTCTTTGCCAAGTTTGTTTTAGGTGTCATAACGTATTCAATAATCCAATAAGCAATCACCTGTGTTACAATTCCCACTATGCCCCAAACAGCTGCATCAACTAAGTTAAAGCTATTGCTCCAAACCGTGTAAATAACAATTGCAAGACCAATTCCTTTTCCCCATAACTTAAGTGCCACGGCAAGGTTTCCTTTTCGAATAAGTTCACGGTCATTAAACTTTGTTGTTAATTCAAATACGATAATTCCAAGAAATAACAAAAGTAAACCTACAACTACGTGAGCTAGAAAGCTACCAATACTTCCCCATTCAATCCATTCAGTCAACGCCATTTTTTTCATCCTCACTTTCATTTTTTAATCCAATTGGCAAATAATAAGATGCATTATCAGTAATTTGATTTCCCGCTCGAATACCAACTGCACTCGGCCTTCCATTTAGTAAAAAGCAACCATACATAATATGGGCTGTTTGTTTTCCTTTCTCTGTGACAATTTCTGCTATGTCAAGTTCTAAGAATTGTTGATAAACAGGCACTTCATCTTCATACGTTTTTTGTGCGTCCTCAGCCACTTTTTTACCTGAACCTTCATATATTTCAACCGTATCACCTTCTCGACCAAACGAAGGCTTTTTTACATAAGGCTTTTGACTTTTTATAAAAACATCTTCTTCTAAATATGTAGGTAAGAAATAAGTATAAATCCATTCATGCTCTTCTTTTGTAAAAAACGGATGCTTCTGCTCATACAGGCCCCAAATCACAACTTGAATTGCTTTTGATTGCAATAAAAAAGCAGATGGCGGATTGATAATTGCGAGTTGTTTATCTTTGACAAGCTTTAAAAGCATCTCACCAACGCCTTCATCTGTAACTGGATCTCTATCGTTCACTAAGTGTTCAATGGGATACGTTTGTCGATAAAGAACGTCAATTTTCTGCCCGGTCGTATCATATAGTCCTGACTCTAAAATAAGCTCTCCTTGTTCATGTATTGGCTTATCTACAATTCTAAGCTTATCTAACGGTTCATACCTTGCTTTTACATTGGCTTGTTCCATTAAATACATTGTTGTCCATTTGTCTTCTTCATGGTCACCATGGGATGAAAAAACAATATGCGGATACGTCGTCTTCCCAAGCTTTTCATAAGCTTTGAAAATGGCTTCTTTTAATACACGAGATAAATGTTCTTCTTCTTTTTGATTAGGATCATGTAAACCAAACTGCTTGCAAACACGACGATTCACGTGGAATAATTCTTTAATGAAGGTAGGAGTGTCCGCATTTAACTCCATCACTTTGATACCAGATTCGTTAACGATGAAATCAATTCGAGAAATCACAGTTTCTACCTCCATGGTCTGAAGCCGAATATAAGGTAAAACTTCTTTTGGAAATCCTAATGATTGCAACGTTTCGTCGTCAAGCGCTCGTAAAAGATGAGCTGTTTTAAAAAATACATGCCCCACTCGATCTGCAGCGGTTTTAACCTGCTTAATTTTTTCTGCCTTTTCGACTTTTATATCGTATAAAGCGTACTCTTCATCGTATAAATCATGCCAAAACGAGTCGATATTTTCATAGAATTGTTTGCGTATATCGGTCATGTTTATCCCCCAAAACCACCTTTAGTCCCTGATCCAATTCCAGATTTATAAGATTTATAGGATGAGTCACTTGTTAAGGATTTTTTAGAGCTATATGTTTTTCCATTATGATAGTAGTGGCCTCCACCAGTTGTACTTGATGAGCTATCACAATAATATGTTTGAGTATCTTCATCCCAATCCCAGTCTCTACAGCTGTCATCATCCGGTTCAGGAGGGCGATTCGACCCGCAGCCAACGAGTGAAGTAACCATTACAGTGGTTAAAACGCCAGCCATCATTTTTTTTGTTTTTGACATCTTTCTTCCTCCTCAATACTTAACTCCTGTTTCGGTGACATATAGTACATATACTTTTCGGTCTTCATCAATTTCTGCTGAGTCCCGCTCCCATTCTCGACCGTTGAAATAACTATAAACAGTGCCTAAATATGAGAGCACTTCAAGGTGATTGGAGAGGGACTTGATTGTAAGCAACGGGTGATTACGATACGAATTCAGTTCTCGAATTTCAAGCGTTAAATATTCGCTATCACTTTCCTTCTCCTCTTTAGGAGCATGCTCATATTCATCAACGTAGATTACATGAATATCATCTTCAAAAGCAGACGAACGCTGCTTATAGGTAACACCTTCTTTTACGAAAAATTCACATTCCCTCCGAGCAAGCACTTGTTCTAGTTCAATAGACTCATAATGATAAATAGAAGTATATGTTTCATTTAATTTCAATAGACGGTATTCCAACAAACTCTCCATCTTTTTTCACCTCCGTTTGTGACGATTGTGTGACATTACACCATTATATACGCGACGCAAACATGAAAGTTTCAAATTTTTAACAATATTTTCTCAAAAAAATCGATTCAGCTGTCTGAATCGACTAGATATCATTGATTTTAATATGATCATTTCATATGAGCCTTGTACTAATAATGTAATAACTTAATAACCTACAGCACCTACCTAATAATAACAAATTCTGTAATAAAAAAAAGTACAAAACTTACTATTGCGATAAGAAGCCCTCTCTCAATCTATACAAAATCTCGTTAAGAATTTTGTCAAACTAGTACATGTAACTTACAAAAAAGAAACTCGGACGTAACTACATGGTTCCTTTTCACAGACGAATCATGACTGTTCTAACATCGTTAAGTTGTAAAAACAAGTTCGTTCCATTGCGCTGCAGACACTCACTTTCTGCGGGAAGTCGAGTGTCTTACGCTCCATTCCACCCTGTTTCCAATATTGTTTTCACAACGAACAAAAAACCTGAACGATTAAAAGTGAGAAACTCTCAATCGTTCAGGTTTATCATTGGCTGAATTACTTATGTCCCAGCCTCAAATCATTGACTGAAACACTTATGCCCCAGCCCCTTTTACTCTTTGCTACCTCTCGATATTAGTTCAAAACCTCCGCTAAAAGGGTCAAAAGCATACTTTAACACTTGCTCTCCACGCGCAACTGTAAGTAAATATTGTCTCTTTTGAGAATTCTGAGGACCATTTGCTTCATACACTTTATCACCTTCCATAAATTGAGATAGAAGAAGCTGTTCTCGCTGGGCGAGTATATCTTTTGCCTCTTCGTAACTATATAATGGAAGGTTGTTTGTATAAATAACTGGGACAAATACTAACACAATAATGGCTGCTGTAAAGAACCCTTGTCGAGCTACTCGCATCATTCGGTTCGGTCGCTTTGATAATAAAATAGCAGCTGCTATTACAGCTATAAGCGGGACAATATAAAATTCTACCAATGGGATATTGGCAAATACGGATCGATTAATTCCTAAAACAATAATTTCGATTGCTGCTACAAGAACTAGAATAAAATAAACCACAAACTTCTTTCACACCTTTATATTCCAATGAAGATTATATAATCTTCATTCGGTCATTTTTATCCTTATTGTACCATAGCACTACTAAATTAAGCATTATCTGATAAATGAAATTCGATCACTAGGTTGTAAAACTTCTACATGTTCTTCTACGCTCTCTGGGTATTTAATTCCTTGTCCTGTATTTAAGCAAACTATGTGCTCCGTTCCTTTTAGCCACCCACTCGCTTTTAGTTGTCTCACCGCAGCAAAGGTCGCTGCCCCTCTAGCTTTAGATGCATCATATTTCTTTTGACATTTTGGACAAGATAACGATTCTACATAGCTAAACGGCATATCAATAGCTCCTTTCTTTTATAAGGCAATATATACATGAAGGTGGGACATAACAAAACAAGTTTTCAAAAAGAAGAACAACTCCTTTTCTCATCTCTTTACGTTGTCAGAATACGTTTGTTCGATTGCGCTGCGGGATCTCAGTTTTCCCTCTCTTTCCCGCAGGAGCTAAGTGTCTTACGCTCCATTCCACCCTGTTTCCAAAATCTTTTTCACAATCAACAAAAAACCTGAACGATTAAAAGTGAGGAGCCCTCAACCGTTTAGGTTTATCATTGGCTGAATTACTTATGTCCCAGCCTCACTCTTTAATTATTTACCACTTTATTTGCAAGGTTTCCCGCTTCTTTTTTTCTTTTTGACCTCTTCTTAACGCTAACGTGATGGAAGCAGCCCAAACAATTAAAATAAACGCATAGATAGCTGTTTGCATAGGAGTAGAAACAGAGCTAGACATTAAAAGAGTTCGTGCATTAGTCAAAATAATAAAGCCACCTACCAACGCCCCTAATAAATGGGCTGGAATAATTCGTACAAGCCAAGCTGCGATTGGCGCTGCAATAATTCCACCAATCATTAAAGCAGCTACCCACATCCAGTTCACTTGTTCCCAACCAAGCGAAATTAAGAATCCTAAAGTAGCTGAAACCGCAATAGCAAACTCACTCGTGTCTACTGTACCAATAACTTTACGAGCACTCAATCCACGTTTTGTTAATAAAACTGGGGTAGCAATTGGTCCCCATCCTCCTCCCCCCGTAGCATCAGCGAATCCCGCTATTAACCCCAAAGGAATTGATTGTTTTGCAGATAATGGCTTTGCTTCCCTTTCCTCACTCACTTTAAAAATAAATAAAAACCGAATTAAAACGTAAACCCCTAATAGCAGTAAAAATGTAGAGATATAAGGCTTTACCATATCACCTGGTATGTTACTTAAAAAACACGCTCCAACAAACGCTCCAATTGACCCTGGAATTACTAAGCGTAATACGGTTGTCTTATCAACATTTCCAAATCTAATATGGGAAGCTCCTGATGCAGCAGTCGTTACGACCTCCGCTAAATGAACGGATGCAGATGCAACAGCAGGTGCAATTCCAAATGTGAGTAATAGCGTGGTTGATGTAACTCCGTAAGCCATTCCTAACGATCCATCAATTAATTGAGCGAAAAATCCGATAATTGCAAACGTAAGTAGTTTTTTCATTTTTTTATTTCCTTACCCTTTCATGATGATAAATTGTTTTCTTTTATAGTTAAAGTCCTTTTTGTATTTGGGTAACAAAAAAAGACTCCTAACCTATTGTTAGAAGCCTTCGGTTTTTCCGATCAGCCCACTCATTGCTAGCTACAGTATATTCAGCTTTTATGAGATGGTTTCATTTTAATTCAAACTATTCCTAGAAGTCAACTATGTTTTTTGAAAATCATAAATAATGATTTCTCTTTTTTAAAGTTCCTCCAATAAATCTTCAACCTCATTACTATCTAATTTTTGATAAGCTTCAACTTCTTCTAATTCAGGAATCTTTCCATAGAATGGCTCTTCGCTTCTTCTTACTTTTTCCACCCAGTAAGGATCTAGATTTAAAGCTTGTTGAATCGTTACCATTGATAACTTTCCTCTAATTGCCTCCTCCACTTGTAAAGGTGTAAATAAATTTCCTCCGCTAATAATGGGAATGCGCTGATTTACACGTTTAATAATCGCTGGCACAACCTCAGCCTCACCCTCTTTATGAGGCGTTGTTTTAGCATGAAAAGATTTGACTTCTAAATGAACATAGTCAACTTTTTCTTCAATTAACTGATCAATCCATACCATGGTATCATCTACCTTATTGCCTCCATATCCCTTTTCCTCCGGAGTCATCGCATAACCAAGTAAAAAGGGTCTATTAGTAGTATTTTTAATAACTTTGGAGACCGTGCGAATAACTTGAATTGAAAAAGATAGGCGATTTTCAGCTGTTCCTCCAAAAGTATCTTTACGATGATTTGCTTGCTTTGAAGTAAACTGCTGTAAAAGATGCCCGCTTCCTCCTTCAATTTCAACCCCATCAAAGCCAGCTTGAATAGCACGCTCGGTTGCACGAGCAAATGCGTGTAACGTATGATCTATTTGAGGTTCATTCAGTTCTTTTGGTTTTTTTCCTTTTCTACGAACCGCCACCCTGCTAGGAGCAACTGCTTTGTCCCCAACTTTTAAATACTCAGCTGACAAAGCTCCACCATGAGAGATGCGTAAAATCGTTTTAACCTTCATTCTTTTTGCCATGGCTGTAAATTCATGGAGTTTTCTTGCTACATAATCTCTATGAATCCCTAATTGACCATCCATTGTCTTTCCGCCTTCTTCTATATAAGCGGGGCCTACTATCACCATGCTAACATCCTTGATTCGCTCTCGATAAAAAGCCATATCTTTATCAGACAACTCTCCATTTTCATGAGAACTCTGCGTAAATAAAGGCCCCATAACAAGGCGATTTTTCATTTCCATTCCGTGGACAAATTTAAAATGTTTAAATAATTTTTCATATGAGGCGTTCAAAGGTTTCACACCCTTTTTTCTTTTAGCTTGGCTTTTATTTCAATCCTTTATGACGATTTATCACATAAAAAAGGAACGTTATTTAGTAAACGTTCCTTACGTCCTGAATGGGGTAGAAAACAAATTCTGCCTTTCCTACTACATCATTGATGTTAACATTCCCTAATCCATTTCGACTATCTTTGCTATATAATCGATTATCACCCATTACAAATATTGAGTCTGAAGGGACCTTAATCGGGCCAAAATCTCCGGTTAACTGCATTTGTAAGTATCGAGCCGCTTGTAAATTACGCTCTAAATACGGTTCTTTTACTTTCTTATCATTAATATATAGTTCATCATCTTTCATTTCAATTTTCTCTCCAGGTAACCCAACTACTCGTTTTACATAATGCTTAGCTTCTCCGTTTCCATCAACAATGATAATATCTCCACGTTGCAAATCATGGATAGCGTAAGACAATTTGTTAACAAACAATCGTTCCCCATTTTCTAGCGTCGGGTTCATCGAAGCTCCTTGGACTATATATGGGCCAAATATAAAAGTACGAATAATATATATAAGTGCAATTATGCAGACTAAGGACTTAAACAGACTTCTCAGCTGATCACTTGTCGTCTTTTCAGTAGCCATGTTTTGAACTCCTTTATTGAAACATTCATTTGTTTTATTATTTTCTTCTTTACACATTTATTCTCATTACATAGTAGAAAGACTAACTTACATAGTAAAAAAATAACCCCTAATTTAACATTAGAGGTTTCCATTACGCAAGTTACGTCTTTACCCCTCTTATTATATCATCATGAAGCTAATAGAGACTAGCTTTTACATATTCTTTATCAAATTGTCATTTTTTTATCATACTTCATCATATTGCCTAATGAGGTGATAAGTAAAGAATAATGCATAATTTACTCTATCTGTTAAAAGCTAACCAATAACAAACAATCAGATGAAAGGAGTAATCGACATGAGAAAAATCATCCTTCTCTTAACAACATTAATGCTGTTTTTCACCTGTACCTCTACCTCATGGGCTGCTGAAGAACCACGCTTTCAGTATCGCTATAACTATACCGAGTTAAGAGAGTTTTTACATATAAATAGTAAAGAATTTAAAAAAGAATGGAAAAGTGGCACGACGATTGCTCAAATGGCCGAAAAACGAAATATTAATGAGCAGGAACTTCTTTTATTTTTAGCGGATAAGCAATTTTCTCAGCTTGATCGGGCTCTTCAAAAAGGGGAAATTGATAAAGATTTTTATCATAACTATTCCATGACGTTAATGCGCGATAATATCTTGTCCTTTATTCATGCCAATGATCACAAATCTACCGCTAAGAGAATAGATAAACCCATTAAAACGTTAGCAGGAAAAACAGCACATTGGCGTGGCAAAGTAGAATTTCTAAAAGAAGAAGGCGAAGTTAAAAGCTATACCACCGTGCAACCTATTCAAAAAGAAAATGCCGAACAGCTTCTTTCTGTTGATACGGTATTAAGTAATAACCTTAAAGCTTATGACGTAAAAGACAGCAGCCAAGTAACAGAAGACATTACGTTTGCCATGATTGAAGTAACATGGGAAAAAGAAGGCAAAAAGCAAAAAGAAACGATTGTTGTAAAGTAAACCCATCAACTTTCCCATAAAAAAATCAGCTCCTTATTATAGCAGCTGATTTTTTTTGGTACTTAAATTACATGCTTTAAATTTGATTTATCTCTTTCACTAACACAGAAATAGCGTCTGTTTTTGTCGCTTCACGCATTGTACGCTTCATTTCACTTGCTTGTTTTTGAAGAAGCTCTAATTCTTGTAAAAATGTTTCTTTTGTAATCTGCTCTTCTTCTAAAACGGTACAGTAACCTTTCTTTTGAAAGGCTTTTGCATTCAGGATTTGATCTCCTCTGCTTTGCGCTTTAGATAAAGGAATAATCATCATTGGCTTATGAAGAGCTAAAAATTCGAAAATAGCATTAGATCCTCCGCGCGTAATGACGTAATCAGTCGCTGCTAACACGTCAGGTAGCTCTTCGTTCACGTACTCTAACTGGCGATAGCTCGGCAAGTTAACTAAGCTCTCATCAACGTTGCCTTTTCCACACAGGTGTACAATTTGGAACTTTCTTTGAAGTTCTGGAAGCGATTCACGAACAACTTCATTAATTTTTCGCGCACCTAAGCTTCCACCCATGATTGTAAGAATTGGCTTTTTATCATAAAAGCGGAGCCAGCTTTGACCGTTGTTTGCTTTTCCGTGAAATAATTCTCGACGAATCGGCGAACCCACAACCTGCACTTTTTCTTTCGGAAAATAAGCAGCTGCTTCGTCAAATGATGTGAAAATTTTTGTTGCAAAACGCTGAGCGATTTTATTTGCCAGTCCCGGAGTTAAATCACTCTCATGAATAAATACTGGAATATTAAGCGACTTCGCTGCCATAATGACAGGTACCGTTACAAATCCACCTTTAGAAAACACAAGCGAAGGTTTAAGCTTTTTTAACACTCGCCTTGCGTCTCCTACACCTTTAACTACTCGAAAGACGTCTTTTACATTTTCCATATCCACGTATCGACGAAGTTTCCCACTCGAAATCGCATAATACGGAATATCTAAGTTTGTAATTAATTCTTTTTCAATCCCATTATGAGAGCCTACATAGTGAATATCCCACTTCTCTTGATCTAACTCTTTCATAATAGCAATATTGGGAGTAACGTGGCCAGCTGTTCCCCCGCCAGTAAATACAATTACGTTCTTACTCATCTTATTTCCTCTCTTTACACTGCATTTCACGCATTTTTAATTTTCTATTCATTGAAAGATTCTTTGCCTTTGCCTTTATATAAATGATAAAGGCTTAACGCATTTATTATAACACCTTCTATGTATATATACTGTTTAAAATCCAAACGATGCTCAATTTCATGATACAATTATCATGTTTAGCTTTCAAAAAGGATGTGATTCTCATTAAGAACGTTAAAGGAAAAACAATCGACCAAGAAACGCGTTGCGTTCATTATCATTCCGCTAAAGATATTATTTCAATAAAATTTTATTGCTGTGAAGACTACTATCCTTGCCATCGCTGTCATGAAGAAACAGCAGATCACTCAGCTAAAGTTTGGCCTCAAAAGCTGTTTAATACAAAAGCTATCCTCTGTGGTGCATGTCATAATGAGCTAAGCGTTACTGAGTACTTATCTTGTAAATCACGATGCCCACACTGCCAAGCTGCTTTCAATCCAGGATGTAACTTGCATATTCACCTCTATTTTGAGGTCTAAGTGCTTCATTCATTAAGAAGAGTTTGGGACATAACAAAATGATTGCTTCTAAGAGACGAACACTAGCTGTTCCCATCTCTTTGGTTTGTCTCCACACGTTCGTTCCATTGCGCTACGGCCACTCGCTTTCCGCGGGGAGGAACCTGAGCTTCCTCGCTGCGCTGCGGGATCTCAGTTTTCCCTCTCTTTCCCGCAGGAGTCGAGTGTCCTACGCTCCATTCCACCCTGTTTCCAACATTGTTTTCACAATCAACCAAAAAACCTGAACGATTAAAAGTTATGAACTCTCAATCGTTCAGGTTTATCATCGGCTGAATTACTTATGTCCCAGCCTCTTTTATAGTAACTCTTCGTTAACGTTAACTACTGCTGAGAGCAAACCTGGAAATAGCTCCTCTAGATCTTCTATTCGCAGTGAGTAAAAGTGCTGTGTTCCTTCAATTCTAACCTTGATAACTCCTGCTTCGCGCAGTACCTTAAAATGGTGGGATAGCGTTGATTTTGATACATTAAGCGTCTGATAATAAGAACAGTGACTCTCCTTTCTTTTCCCTAAACATTGTACAATACGCAAGCGATTTGGATCACTCAAAGCATGTAAGATAGACGTTAAACGAATTTCAGATTTGGATGGTTGATATGGATTTCTCATACGTAAAAGGTATCACATTCTCATACCTCTTTTCAATGTTTGATAATCTCCGAACTTTAATGCTTGCATGGCCACTTTTCAAGTGATATAGTGTTCATTGTTCGATGGTTTTCGAACTAATAAGACTAACGTTTTAAATACGACTAAAAAACCTTTTCATTTTAGGAGGAAATAAATATGATTACCATTCAAGCTTATATGAAAATTAATCCTGCAAAGCGCGATGCTTTTTTAGAAGCTATTCAAACATTAATTAAACATTCTACTGAAGAGGATGGAAACGTGAGCTATCAATTATTTGAAGACGCATTTGAAAAAAATTCATTTGTAATGCTTGAACAGTGGAAAGATGAGGCTTCTATTCAAGCTCATAATCAATCTGCTCACTTTGTATCGTTCGTTCAGTTTGCTAAAGATGGTGTGTTAGTAGCTCCTTTAGAAGCAAAAACTTCATTTTCTAAGCCCGAATAATTCAAAGCACTTTGAAAGTATGAGTCCAGCCAAGTTAATGGATACGCAACTGGTCACAAACAGTAAGTTCTATTTATAAAACGATCTATTATCCTGAGGTTCGCGCCATGTTAGAAAAGCATGGATTTCAGTTCAATGTAAAAGAGTTTGGGACATAACAAAATGATTGCTTCTAAAAGACGAACACTAGCTGTTCCAATCTTTTTGGTTTGTCAGAACACGTTCGTTCCATTGCGCTACGGCCACTCGCTTTCCGCGGGGAGGAACCTGAGCTTGCGGGATCTCAGTTTTCCTTCTGTTTCCCGCAGGAGTCGAGTATCCTACGCTCCATTCCACCCTGTTTCCAACATTGTTTTCACAATCAACAAAAAACCTAAACGATTAAAAGTGAGAAACTCTCAATCGTTCAGGTTTATCATTGGCTGAATTACTTATGTCCCAGCCTCTTTTTCCTTTCTTTTTCCAAGTTCTATGCCTATAATAGTCATAGTCAATTATTAAGAAGGTGATTAGCGGTATGATTATTTTAAACGTAATACAAGTGGGAACGTTTCTTTTACTATTCGTTGCTTTTTTATGCTTATTCTGGACAATTAGACGCCCTAAACCTTGGAAAGGAATTGCACTACTTGCGAGTTTTTTCGTTTGTTCTGCTCCTTTGCTTTATGCTCTATACGATGAATCCAAACATAACTATTTAGATGCAAATATTGGGCTGGGATTAGCCTATATCTTCACTTGGGGATTAACTACGTTGCTTGCAGTTATTGCTCTATTCCGCACATTTTTCTTACGCCCTTATCGCTAAAAGGGCCCCCTAACAAAATGAGTTTGGGACATAACAAAATGATTGCTTCTAAAAGACGAACACTAGCTGTTCCCATCTCTTTGGTTTGTCTCAACACATTCGTTCCATTGCGCTACGGCCACTCGCTTTCCGCGGGGAGGAATCTGAGCTTCCTCGCTGCGCTGCGGGATCTCACGTTTTCCTCTATTTCCCGCAGGAGTCGAGTGTCCTACGCTCCATTCCACCCTGTTTCCAACATTGTTTTCACAATCAACAAAAAAAACCTGAACGATTAAAAGTTATGAACTCTCAATCGTTCAGGTATAGTAGAGGCTGAACTACTTATGTCTCAGTCTCATTTTTTCGTATAGTTGCTTTTAATTTGTATACGCTAATAGTTGAACAGTTTCCTTACATACAACTGTCTCAAGATGAAATGAGGAGTGAAAGAACATGAAACGACTATTAGTTATACTTACGGCGATTATGCTGATTGCCATAAGCCGCACACTTGTATTTGCTTCTGAAACAAAAGCGCCTAACGAAGCAGTTCCTGCAAAGAATGCTGATGTTCGCATCGTACATGCTTCTCCAGATGCGCCTGCAGTTGATATCTTCTTAGATACAAAACCCGTTGTTGAAGGTGTTAAATTTAAAGATACTACGGATTTTTTACAAGTACCTGCTGGATCACATGAAGTAGAAGTTTATGCAACTGGTACAAAAGGAACAAAAGAGCCCGTAGTAAAAGCAACGCTTGTTGTAGAAGGTGGAAAGTCTTACACGATTGCTGCTATTAACAAAGTAGATATGTTAGAACTAAAAGCAATCTCCAACAATACGGTAGGAACGCCTGATAAAGCAAAAGTTCGTGTTGCTCACTTTTCACCTGATGCTCCAGCTGTTAACGTTGGACCAAAAGGAGCCGCTCCACTGTTTACAAATTTAGCATTCAAAACAGTATCCGACTACCAGACTCTTGCTCCTGGTGCTTATGATTTAAGCGTAACAACCGAAGATGGCAAAGAAATACTTGGACTTCCAGGTACTAAAGTAGAAAATGGTAAGAATTATACGGTTTTAGCCGTGAATACTGCAAGCCAACTTGAAACAATTATCTTAGAAGATACAAAGTAACGCTTAAAAAACCAGCGCGTTTTTGCGCTGGCTTTTTCTATTTTATATCTGTTGATTGCAAAGTTTTAGAAGAAACATACGCTTGAATATAAGCCTGTTTTTCTTCCATATATCGCTCATAATTATTCCAGTATGAAGATGCAAGTTTGTTTTTAAGGTCTATATACCCTTCCTGTAGCCTTTCACTTTTCTTAAGTTCATCTTGAAACGCTAAGCAGCCATCCCAAAAGGCTGAATCAACGGCCGTTACGTACAGATGAGCGTGTTGAATATGAGTTGGTATTGCACAGTAGGAGTCATTTTCCTTTATATATTTTGGATAATGCGACAAAGAAGCCTCATCTTTTAGAGCAATAAATATATTCATTTCTTCTATATAAACATATGGGCCATTTTGCAATATCTCAATAACTGACGTTAAGTCCTCAGAACGTTGAATACCTATTAATACATCGATAATTGGAGAAGCCGACATATTAGGGATAGCTGTACTTCCAATATGCTTAACTTCAATTGAAAAGTCTTTAAGCATTGAGGTTACCTTTTCTTTTTCAAATGCATAAAGAACCGGCCATTTTGTTTCATAATTCACAAGTTCAACCAATGATCTCCACCTCTCTTTAGCTTTCTTTATAATTTACCACTAAATTAATTAAAAATAAATAATTTTCTAATAATTATTTTTATACAATTTCCTCTTTCAAAAATTTTATGAAAATTGACCATTTCATTCTGAGCAATGTGGACTAAATTATTAATAAATACTCCATTTACTTGTTAATATTCCCTTATATATGCTTCTTTTTTTTATGAATTAAAAGTTAACGCTAAAGCACTCTCCCTTTTTATCTTCCATTTGTTTAGGACAAATTCATTATACCGTCACCGTTCGACATGTAGTATGATGGATAATGTAGGTAACTTAAGAGAAATATAGTTTTACCTTGAATTTTTGGTTAAGTTGCCGATATATGCTTTGAAATCCATTTTATCTTTAAGTAAATTTAGTAGAATGCAAGGAGGAAAAGATGAATAATAAACACATGATGTATGCAGTTTGTACAACTGCTGCTCTGAGCTCTTCGGCTCTTTTTTTTAATTTAGAAGCTGAAGCCGCTCAACCAGCGACTGTTAATGCCACATCATTAAACGTGCGGGCAATTCCAAGCACAAGTGGGGCAATCGTTGGCAAGCTGTATAAAGGAAACACAATTAATGTATTAACAGAACAACAAGGATGGGCAAAAATCCAACTTAATGGCAAAGACGCTTGGATATCAAGTGAATACATAGAGAAAAAAACATCACCCACAAATGTTGTTTCAAAACAAGCGACCGTGAACGCTAGCTCTTTAAACGTTCGCTCTGCCGCTAGCACTTCAGCTTCCATCGTTACCAACTTGCCGCGCAATGCCAAAGTCACCGTGATTAAAGAAAACGGAGACTGGTCACAGATTAAAACGAGTAACGGTAAAACTGGCTGGGTTGCCAACAAATACTTAGCCGATGTGAAAGCCGATGCACCTAAAGATGAAGGTACGTCTGTTTCCAAACAAGCGACCGTGAATGCTAGCTCTTTAAACGTTCGTTCTGCCGCTAGCACTTCAGCTTCCATCGTTACCAACTTGCCGCGCAATGCCAAAGTCACCGTGATTAAAGAAAACGGAGACTGGTCGCA
>NZ_KQ758630.1:0-53249 GCF_001457055.1 Priestia veravalensis
CTAGATAGGACGATTTTTTTGTGTATTTTTTCAAAAAAAATCCAGAAAGAGGGCTGTCAAAAAATCAGCTTTTACTGACTTTTTGGACAGCCCCACCATTTGTTTAAGAAGAACATGTACAGACCTTCTATCCTGCACAACAAGATAATTTTGAAACGTCTTTATCAAACGTAAGAGAAGCCAACTTTAACCCTTCTGCCATTGTTAAGTATGGTGCAAGGCTTTCCTTTAAGTCTTCAACAGTTAGACCAAATTTCACAGCTAATGTTCCTGCATAAATTACATCACCAGCATTTTCAGATACAACATGGACTCCTAATATCTTTAATGTTTTCGCATCTGCCACTATTTTGAATACACCTGTGGTTTCACGATTCACAATTGCTCTTGGAACAGCTTCTAAAGGTAATACAGATGTTTTGACATCATATCCTTTTTCTTTTGCTTGTTCTTCTGTTAAACCAACGGTTGCAATCGAAGGATTTGTAAATGTAACACCTGGTACAACCGATAAATCTAATTTTTTATTTAACCCACCAATTGCATTATCAGCGACAATTCCACCTTCATAGGCCGCTACATACACAAATTGTGGTCCAAGTGTTACATCCCCAGCAGAATAAATCTTTTCATTACTTGTTTGAGCATATTCATTTATTTTTATTTCTTTGCGGTTTCCCACTTCAACACCTGCTACACTTAAATTTAGAGAATCTGTATTTGGTTTTCTACCTGTTGCAACAAGGAGTTGCTCTGATTCAATTATTTTTCGTTTTCCTTCAACCGTTACATAAACCTTTTTTATTTCTCCTTCTTGTTCCACACGCTCAAAAGTTGCCCCTTTTATTAGGTTTATACCCTGTTCTGTTAAAGCTCTTTCCACTGCTTCAGAAATCTCAGGGTCATATTCTTTTAATAGACGCTCACTTCTTTGCATAAGTGTAACTTCCGAACCTAAATGATGAAAAAGTTGCCCAAGTTCCATTCCAATATACCCTGAACCAATTACCGTTAAGCGTTTTGGAACTTTTTTTAATTCAAGTAGCGTTGTACTTGTTAAATAATCTACTTCTTCAAGTCCTGCAATCGGTGGTAAAGATGGAGAAGCACCTGTTGCGATTAAAAAGCGTTTTGCTGAAAGTTTTCTTCCATTTACCTCAACTATACTTTCATCAACAAATTTAGCTTCACCCTCAATTAAATCAAATCCATATTTATCAATTAAATTAACATATTTTTGATTGCGGAGTTCACTAACCAATTCATTCTTTTGCTTTACTAACGGTGCTAATTCTACTTCTCCAGCAGATGTTTGTAACCCAATAAATGGATTTGATTTTGCTAAATGATTGATTTCCCCAGCTCGTAAAAGGGTTTTTGAAGGAACACAACCAATATTTACGCATGTTCCCCCAACCGTTCCACGCTCAATCATCCCAACTTTTGCCCCATATTCTATTGCTTTAATGGCGGCCGAAAAGGCCGCTCCACCAGAACCGATAATAAGCAGGTCATAATCACCTTCATTACCTAAATCCACATCTTCCTTTGATAACACATCTTCTATTTCACCAGGTTGATATTTTGCTTCATTGATAGCTCTTTTGGCAGTTTCAATCTCTTTATTATCAGGTAATTCAAATACAGCTTCACCACGACTAAAATTAGCTTTTATGTTTTTAGCTCCTATATTTTCAAGTGCGACAGCTACATGCTCTTCACACCCTGTACAAGTCATTCCCTCAATCTTTATCCGATATTTTTTCATGTGTTTTATCCTCCTTTATTTTACACCGTAACCTAAATCCAAAACGGACTCTTGAATGATTTTAATATCTGTTTTTACATCATCATAAGAAACCGTTACAGTTCCCTCTGTTCCTTTTGTTTCAATAATTACATTATTTACCCCATCCACTTTATTTATCGCACTTTCTACGACAAATGGACAACTTGCACAATACATATCTGTTACTGTAAACGATACGGAGTTACTATTATTACTTGTAATAGTTTGTATCTCTTTTTCATTACTACACGCAGAAAGAAAAAGTAAAAACAACAATAAAATGATGGCTAAAACCTGTTGAACCCGCACAATAAATACCCCTTTCCTACAAGTACCCTTTGGAAATTAGCGTATAAACAAACATCCCAAATACCAAAACCGTTGTAATCCATAATCCAATAATAGAACTTTTCTTTTTACACTTTCGCCCATAAATCAAATAAAATGAGTAAGCTAATAAAACCAACGTAACCGTTATTAGCATCGTTTGATATTTCGTTGCATAAATTGCTAATCCTCCAGCAAAACCTGTTAAACCAAGAGGAATCAAAATTACAGGTCCTAAACAACAACCTGCCATCAGAAATCCAGAAAATAGTGTTGCTACTTGTGAAACTTTCTCTTTCATCACTATCACCACCTATATCTTAAGAGCAACAAGAATCATTCTTAGAATTCGATTTATTCAACTTATTATAAGAGTAGAGAGTTAAGGCAAGAAAAATTGCTAAAACTGGAATTAGAATATAATCTAAATAGCCAGTTATCGCCCCTAATCCAATAGCACTTAATAAAATAACTAATATAGGTGTAGCACAACATAGTAGAACAACAAATATCCCTACCATTCCTACAATAAAGCTCTTTTTATGTTTCATAAAAATCTCCCTTCTTATTAGTCCTCAATCAACGCTTCAATAATGGGGCATTCATGTAACTCCTTTTCATCTGGACATCTTTTCTTTAAATCTTTCAACATGCGTTCAATACGCTTTAAATCTTCTATTTGTTTTTTAACTTCTTCTTCTTTTTTTGATACAAATTCAAACATGTCCTGGCATCGAATTTCATCTTTATCTACAACCCCAAGTAATTTATAAATTTCATTCAAAGAAAAACCAAGCTCTTGCATTCGTTTAATAAACCCTACACGCTTAACATCATCCTCTGAATATGTCCGATAACCTGAATTTGTTCGAGAAGGTTCTTGTAATAAATTCTTTCGTTCGTAGTATCTAATGGTTTCTTTATTAACCCTACACTTATCCGCAAATTCACTAATACGATAACTCAAATTATTCACCCCATATAAAAGTATAAACCGTGTACTATAGTACACGGTCAAGGATAGTGTTATACATTTTTCTTAAGACTAAAAAAGCAATTCCCTTCTATTAAAGGAATTGTTATTGGCGTGGTGCAAACAACATCACTGAAACACCAACTAAACATATACCTGCACCCACCCAGTCATATAAATCTGGTGTCTTTTTATCAATACCCCATCCCCATAATACGGAAAGTATTATAAATACTCCTCCATAGGCCGCATAGACTCTTCCAAACGATGGAAAGGTTTGAAATGTAGCAATAACACCGTATAAAGCTAATGCAACACCTCCAAATATACCCCAATAAAACGGCTTACCTTCCCTTAGCCACAGCCAAATAAGATAACCTCCTCCAATCTCAGCAATTCCTGCAAACAGAAATAATGCGATTGTATAAAACAAATATAAACACTCCCTTGAACAATTTAATGAATAATAACCTTTTAACATTCCCAGTTACTTGAATATTTATAGAAACTTCCTATTTTAAGGAAGTTTTGAAATCCCTGTTGAAAAATATTTAAATGAAATAATATTATTTTCACTTCTGGAAATCTTTCGTTTTGGTTACAAAAGACTGCTGAATTACGTCTTTATCTTTGTTTAACAGCGAATTTCTTTCAAGGAGAATCTCAATAAATTCTTTAGCAAAACCAATCAAATCAAAGTAATCAAATATATCATCAATATTGATGTAAACATATCGACAAAATCTTGAATTATAAATAGCCAACTTATCTATTTTAGGAAAGGAAGGTGTAAAGAGAGATAAAATATAATATCCGATAAGTTGCCTCATATGGTCTGCTTTATATCCAAACTGGGACTCAGTTTTTATCTCAATCAACGTGCTATCTATTAAAATATCAGCATCTGCTCCTCCTACTAAAATAGATGCTTTTTCAAATGAAGGATTACATATAAGAGTATGGTTCATTATGAAAAGAGAAGAAAACTTTTGAGTCTCTCTTGTTAAATTTAACAAGTCTGTGATATCCTTTTCTGACACATAAAAAACACCTTGTTCATGTATATAATTAGAACGATAGAAAGCATCCAAATTCCCCAGTATCATACAATCTTCCATCAGTTGAGTATCATCAACTGATTCCCCTAAAATGTAAGAATTTCTTCTTTCAATAATATTATCATAAATAATTTCCCCTTCAGAATAATGGGTAGTTATTGTAAAGTCCCCAAAAAACTTTAGCTCCATATTTTCAAGGATTTCATCCGTGTATTTTTCATGTATTTAATCAAGGACTGCTTCAAACCATTCATCAGTTGTTTTATTCTCTTCTTTCATTTCAAATAGGTCTCATAATAATAATTACCGAACTCTTTTTCTTCTTCTTTTATGAATGGAAGGTGATATTTGTAAGCATCTTTATCGAAAAATTTTTTCTCTGTAAAAAGCAAGGATAGACCCTGATAAGCAACTAAATTATCATTTTCTTGTAAGCGGTTATTTATTCGTTGTATAAACGCTCTTAACCAATAATCATATGCGTGTCCTACAATGGGGTTTGCTCTACCATCTGATTTCACAATAATTGGTGCTTTCACAGGAAAGGCAGGACCTTCATTAAGTGTCTGAAAAAACTGTTTCATATTTGGAATTGACTTGAAAAGTTCTTTTATCTGCTTATTATGGTTTAGTAATCTCGTCAATGACATTTACCGTACTCTTTACATATTTCAATTAAGACTATCGAAGAAAAGAGTTACCTTAGCAACTTTACTCAATTTGGTAAAATAAATACTTCTCCCTATTTTTATGTCAAAAAGGGAATTTTTGCCTTCCTGCATTAATACACACAGTAATGAAAACAACCACCTTTAAGCTCCGCAAAAAAGGTGGTTGTTTCGTAAAGCAAAAAGGGTGCTCGTTCTCATAAAAATATCCTTTCGATGCACGAAAACCCAAAGCTCCGCTATCATATTTTACCAAAACTCTAAACAAACAGAAAGTAAATGCAGGAAAGTTGTGTAAATTAAATCATTCTTTCAAATCTTGTTGAAGCAAACACAATAATTCTTCTTTTGATTCCTGTGGAAGAATACTGATAAATTCTCTGATGCCCATATTGAATAAGCACAACATCAACATTTTTTGTCTTTCATTGTTAAAAGGGAGGAAAACTCCTTGAAAGAATTCTAACTTGTTTAATGTAGGAGTATATTCTTCGTAAATCTTATAATTAATAAGCTGAGCTTCTATCTTTGGGATTAACATAAGGTCATAACTACCTCCTCCAGGTTTTAGTACAATAAGGACATTTCCATGCAAAGATAGAATCCCAATTGGAAACGCCAATTTTCTCACTTACGTATCGAAGTTTGTATTTCTTTTGCTCTTGTTCCGAAAGAATTCTTATCAAATTCTTGCCACAATACGGACAATATTCTTTTGGTATTTCTTGCTCATTCTTCATTTTGTTCTTTTCCCCACTCAACTTGTTTACAAATATTTTTCCTTACCAGTAGATGGGCATCTAAACACGCACTGGAAAAATCAGATTGGCTATATACCTCTTGTGACCAGAAGTTCTCATCATCTCTATCTTTATTATTGGAAACAACATGCAAATTCTCTAACATTTGATAGTAATTCACTCTTCCCCCTCCTCTTTAACGTCTAAATCTTGTTCAGTTAGCATCTTTCGCAATGTCTTCCTTGTATCATCGGAGATGAGTTCTAAAAATCGCTTTAATCCTGTGGCATGTAAACCGAGCAAAAGCATATTTTCAGCCCCATCCAGTTTTCCCTTCTTTAGAAACATGTCTTTTGGTAAGCACAATGAAATCACATTGTCCTCAAGAAAAGCTGGTTCTTCTGTTATCTCTAATTGTTTTGCGAACTGCCACTTTTTATGGTCTTCTCTAAATTGCTCTATTTTGTAAATAGGCACTCCAAACCTTTCAGATATTGGTTCATCATCATAATCAGTGGTCTCCAGATAAATTCTTGCCATTTCTTCCGCTATCTCTTGCCTTGCTTCCTTTTTCATATCCTCCAGAAGTTCTGCTCTAAACTTTTCCATCCAATCTTGTTCCATTAAGACTTCCCTCCTTTATTTGCGATTCTTATTTCATCATCTCTCCAATAGATATTCTGAAATCTCGTTTAGTGTTGCAAAATACTCCTCTTCCCTTTCCACCTCATATCCATAATTCTGCAATTTAACAGGCGGTGTTTGTAACCATTCTCGAATATCATTATCCAATTCTAATTCAGCATTAAATGATAACACCTCCATCAATTCGGTAATATCAATTTCCTTTTCCTGCTTAAATCCCTTATTCATTCTTATATCCTCCTTGTTCCTATTCATCATCGTTCTTTAAGTTGTAATCTGACCTGTTTATAACATCCACGAAACTCATTTCATTCACAAATTAGTCATCTCCTTTTGATTACAGTCTTTAATAAAGCTAACTACATAAGAAAGAAAACTTTCACATAGTAGCCAATGACTAAAGAAACAGCAATAGTAAGTGCGTCTCCAATTAATTCAATAGAAAGATTTTGTAAAGACCCTTTCAACTTTTCCAACAACATTCTCTCTCCTCCTTTCGATACAGTTTGGAAACAAACACAATTAAAAACGCCCAGTCCTATGACTGAGCGTTAATTTATGCAATATGGACTTTTGCGATTAATATAAAAAGTCGCCATTTTGTTTCCTCATTTCAAATAATTATTATTTTCTATAAATTTATGATACCTACAGCTCTTCCCAATATCAAGCCAAACCTTGCTAAACTAATCTTATGAAATAATGCTACTTATCCTTTCAAACTCCACTTCTAATTCCTCTATCCATTCACCCCGAATACCAGCTACCCTCGCTACTCTCCACCATTGCACATCATATCCTTCTCGTTGGCATTCTTTAATCGCCCATTTGATTCTGCGAATTTGAAAATCTCTTACCGATTCAATATGTTGTAGCAAGTATTCATTGGTTTGAGGCAACTTGAATAGATGCTTTTCCAGCAAGGATAATTTGCCTACTTTCTTCCCAACTCTGCTTATCGTTACTCTTTCAGGCTTATTAGGGGAATTAAGTATTTCTTCTACAATTTCCTTTACGGACTCATGAGTTTCCACATCTCTTTTATCCCAATCCACCCGATTATTTACCATAGTAATTTGCTTCTTTTTTGGAGAGTTTGAATTTAACCACTCCCTATCATTGCGATATAGCCAAGTATAAAGACCACTATTAACCTTCCGCAGTTCCGTTTTACTCTTTTCGGGATATCGCTTCTGCAAATCCAGCCATTCATTACGAAAACTATCCTTGTTAATAAGATTGTCTTTTCTTTTATAACCGAGTTCCACTTCGGTTTCTCCTAAATTCTGACCATATTTCTTTACCGTATTTACATCTACCTTTAATCTTCTTGCGATTTCTCTCATACTTAAATTCATTTGAAAAAGTTCTTTTAGCTTTGATTTCCATACTTCTCCAAACTCTTTTACTCTTCCAACCTTGTACCTATCATCTTCACTACTATCGGGTCCCTTTCGTGCGTAAACAAACCCACAGGAACAGCTAAATGTCCCAACTGGCCGCTTGATTTTACTGTCATACCGTATAGACACTTCAGTAATTACTGGCTGTAAATAATGGTCTGCTCCCGCATTTAAACATGGAAAAGGACTTTTGCCAAAAGGTAAATACTCATTTTCCTCATTCCATAAGTCTTCCAACATAATTCCTAAAAATTGAATCATCAGCAGATGTCTAATTGGATGAACAGTTTTACGTGGTTTTCTAACCATCATACTTAACCAGCAACTTTCATTATTAGTAACGGATGATTGGACTATCGTTAATAAATTCTCCCCATAAAACTCAAGAAACTGCTCTCGAAGTTCTTTTTGCTTTACACTTCCATTTATATTTGCTAATCCCATCAACTTTAACCTCTCTATATATTGAGAGAAAAACCATTCAGGTGGCTTATTGGAATAACGATTGTTTAATAGTTTATCCACATTATCTACAACTTGAATATAATTGGGGATAAATTCAGATTCTATAGCATCTTCTATATTCTTTGAGGTTGTATGTTCTTCGGTTAAATTGCAATTGTCTACAGTTGCTGGAACAAACTCATTTTTGTTAAAGTGATGTACTAATACTTTGCTGTTGTACAGTAAGGTCTTATGCTTTGAACAAATAATAATCCCAGGAATTTGGTGACTTCTCACCCAATACACTTCTCCATATTTCTTTAATGACTCTGTCGCACACTCTTTGCACATCCTAATATATCTATTCTCTGCAATTGTACTTGCCATAACACCTATTCGATTATGGATGCTTCCACCGCTGTTACCCTTCATAGATTGCAAGATGCTTTTGGCACGTTCTGGCGGAAGAAAGGCACTATAAAATGGATATAAAGTGTTCTCCATTATCAAATTTTCCACAGTATATGCACTTCCAATCGGTAAATTGCTTATCAAGCTATCTATGTTGGCTGGTAAATCGACAACAGTAGTGACAGAACGAGAGCCAAATAACTCTTCAATGGTTGCCTTGGGGCTGATGTTCCCACTTCTTATATGGAAACGTGCTAATGTACTATATAACAACTCATTCGGATACGGTGTTGGAAAAAAACCAACCATTATTCTCACCCCACACTGAAGAAATCATTTTCTATCACTTTAATAATTCCTTTTTCTTTAAGTGCTTCATGGGCAGATAGACCATTTGCTTTTCCTTCCGAAACAATCAATCTTAAATCTTGCTTGTTTTGCAACTCCATTTTCTTTGGTAATTTAGTCGGTATAGGGCTACTTTCTTCTATATTTATAGACAGCTTAAACGCCTCTTTTACAATCCCCTTTATATCAAATTCTTGTCCTTGCTTTTCAATCACAGTATCAATACACTTTTTTGCCTTGCCTGGTTCAACATCCAACTCAATTAACTTTAAGATAGACTGTTCCCTCACGTTTTCCTTCCAATTTTTCTCCTGCTTTTTCTTCGCTTTTTGAATTTCTTTTATTTTATTGTTCATAGAAACAGTAGAAAATTCCAGATTAATAAACCCTTCTACATCTATAGGTGCGATATCTTCGTATCTCGAAATAGCTTTAATGTCGCCACTTCTTATAGCATTAATCATCGGCTGAATTAGTTGCAAATTCTCTCTTGCCACTTTTCTTATTAATGCAGGAGTTATTTGTTCCTTACCACTGGAAATTGCCTTTACTTGAGCCATGACAAAAAGTTTAATCGCAATATCTGTTATTCCGCCAGATTCATCATATAAAATATCTTTAAACTCTTGTGTAAGAGCAGTTGGCTTTCTCACCCACTGATAATCCCACATTCCTTCGAGAATTAAATCCCAATTAAAATCCTTTTTCATGCGTTCTATCACCATATCCCCCTGACCACTGCCTCTTCGTGCTTGGCGGAGGTCGCCTCTTAAATAAGGAAGTGCCTTTGGTGTTCCTATCAAAAGAATAGGAGTTCCCATATTAGATAAGTAATGAAAGAAGTTCATCATTTTTTCTGCTCCACCAGATTTGGCAACGCTCAGCGACTGCACCTCGTCTATTACCAGTAGTCCAACCCCATGAACCCTAAGCATTTGAGATAAAGCAGGTTGCATGGAGGCTATGGGCATTCTTGCTGAACCAAACCGCTTATAATAGCTTGTACCCAATAAACTATCCAAGCTCCTATATGCATCAATACAAACACCTTTAATATTTCCATCGAATGAACAATCTAATTTAAGCCAGACCAACTGATACATATTAAAATCATTATTCTTATAGCGAGAATGAACAATAAGTTGTGGTAGAGCTGATAGTACCACATTTATCATTCGGCTTTTACCGATTCCTGATGGTCCCAAAATCGTCATTGCAGAAGACGTGCTTTTTAAATTGCCATTGTACATATCTATGTTTGCGTTTAGAATCGACTTGTAGTTTTCGTGCAATCCTTGAGCGAATTCTGGTTTAAAAGGATTTTTATGAACATAACCCATACGAATCATCCTGGAGACCCTTGACTCCAAATCAAGCGTTTGAAAAATTGGCTGGTAATATTGGAATAATCGCTGGACAAGGTGCAGTCTTATATGACTATCCAAGTTACGTTCATTTTCATTAAAAGGTGGATAATAGGCTAATTTATCAACTACCTCCTCCTTTGAAAGAATGGGAGGAAGAGCTTCGATAAAAGGATTGTTTCTGTATTCCATCACTTCCTGGTCTCTATATTTTGCCATTACAGCTTCTCCACCGTTTGGAATTATTACTTTATTCTGTTTTTCCATACGTTCTCTCCTTCTGCTTCTTTCTTAATAGGGCCATTTCATTTTCAAACTCTTCTGGTCCCTCTTCAGGTTCTTGATTATTCATTCTATTAAATGAAAGAACTTCTCCCTTTTCGTTCGTCACTTTCTTATCAAGTTCAAATGCCTCATTTTCTTTGTTAATCATCTTTTCTATTTGCCTATTTTTACGAATTCCCTTTAGTTTTTGTGTCTTGCTCTCAGTTTCATCCTGCTGTTCCCTCGTCATTTTCTCTGCTTCTTGAACGATATTTTCTATCTCTGAAATTAAATCAATTTTGGATTGTAACTGTTCATCCTCTTTTTGCTTTTTCAGTAACTTTTCATATTCCTGTAAGTATTCAAACTCTTCAATACTCTTGTTTATGTGAACTTCTTGGTAATCCAGAAGGTGGCATTTCTCAAATTCTTTTCCGTCTTCCTTCTTTATATATATGAAGTTTAAATTTCTTGGGTCATAGGATATATGAATCTTTTCTCCACTACCACTTATACGAACACGTTCAAAACTACCTTCTCTAATAAGATTTGAAGAAGTGTAAAATAACCCTTTGAATTTAATTCCTTTACCAGTTATATAAGCATTTGCAGTTGGCATCAGACACAATTTCACAGTATCTTCTGAAACAGAACGCAATAAACCAGCACGATTTTTCATTCCCCAATTCCATAACTTTATTGGAATAGGCTCTATATCATCGCTAATCATCATTTCTTCACGATTATAATTAGAAAGCCAACTTTGGTTATATTCGAGAATCGAATAAATCATAACTTGGGTAAATTGGAACAAATCGAGAACGCTATCAAGACGATAATCTCGGCTTCCTCTCTTACGGAAATCTGTTTTCACAGTTCCAGGTAAAAATGGTTGTACGGATTTCTCATTAATAATTTGAAATTTTCTTTCTACAAAAGGTTTCATATCGGCTCTATAGGGACTTGTGTTCTGTACTTTAACATGTAAGGAACTAACAAGTGTCTCAACCATCTTACCCTGCAACTCTCGGTCAGCTATCAAAGTATCGCAAAGATGGCGGGATGGCCATTGCTCCTCTATAATCTCAATATCGTACTCTTTGCAAAAATCCACTTTATTACTTGCCGAATTAGCAAGAGCACTCATAGCCCCATTCCAAGAAGGTCCTTCTAAGCCCACATATAGTCCTGTAATCATCATGGAAAACTTGTCCACACAGAGGTAGATGACGGGCCTTCCGATTATCCAATTTCTGTTATATCTGGAGACTAAGTAAACATCAGCAATGGTGGCATCAATTTCGTAATAACCTGGTCCATAAGCCTCTACCGTAGAGTTACCCAATAATGCTCTATGATTTTGCAAATACTCTTTCGACCCCTGCCTTGAGTATATTTCCTTCTTCAAGTTTCGCTCCTTATAAAAGAAGTATTTAAACTGTCCAAAGGTTGGAACTTCACTGGATGGTTTTAATATTGGCTTCCTAATGCCTCCATCTATCCTGTAACCATCTGCATAAAATTCCTTCCTCATTAACTGGTATGCAGTGTTTAAGGAGTTACCAGACTTTGTATAGTAAAATTTATTAAGTGCTATCCTAAATATCCGTTTCGTTTCTTCATTGACATTTACACCTTCACCCACAATATCTTTATATTTTTTTGGTCTCCCCCTTTTTTTACCTGTTGCTTGTTTTTCCTGAGACCTCCCTATATTCTTGTAATCTGGCAAAAGGGCATTCATGTGTTTTCCCCTTTGCCAATATCGCCTTAAATACTTGTAGACTGTTTTATTACTTACTCCAAATTTTCCACTTGCCTTTTTAACAAGTTCTGCACGTTTCTTTGCATTAAAAACTTCTGGTTCATTTTCTTTCTCCGCAATGGCTTTTATTATCTCCCATGCTTTATTCCGAATCTCCTTCTCTTTTTCATTAATCTCATTATCATTTCTAAAAATTTGGAAAGGGTCATCTTTAATAACGGTTGCACCTTTAATCTCAATATCATTAACAATGTCTTCTACATTTTTATATATTGGAGTGCTCTTGTTAGCATAAATATCAATCAAAACTGCAACTGTATAATCACTGCTAATCCACAATATTCTTTCAACGGTATCCTTTAACGAATCTCCCGTATAACCGATTAACGTATTAACGGTCAATAGCAATTTTTATTTCACCCTGCCTTTCTTGCGGAACTATCTCTAAAACTTCTGCCGATTGGTTTAATTCAATCTTCTTATTCATATCTATTTTTATCTGTTTTGTTGTTAATAAATGTTTAAATAACAACAACCCTGAACCAGCTTCAAGATTTAGTTGAGAATCAACTGAACTTGTTATCTCCCGAACTGGTCTTTTATTTTTATAGAGTGATTCCAAAAGAATTCCTGAAATATACGAAATATCACCTTTAGTAAAATCCGTTGTTTCCTCTAAAAACCTCGCTGGATGTATCCACTCGATGTTTTTCGCCTTAACTATTGGAAGCTCCTTTTGGGTTAATAACGCCCAATCAATACCTTTTTTCCAAAAATAACGTCTTATTAACTCGAAGCGTTCAATCACTGCCTTTCTTTCCAATTCATGACTTGCTTTAACACTCCTTGCAACATCATAGGTATTTCCGTCATTTCCCCTAACTGTAATTAGAAAGGTCGTGGTTAAAATGTAGGGAAATCCCGATTGTTTATCCTTAAATTTCCTTATATCTATATCTTCTTGCTCCCCAACTACTTCTTCAAAATCGTATAAAGGCACATGCTCTTTCACTTGTAAAATTGAATCGTCAAACTCAGTTAGGTAGAAGAATCGTGTTTCTATATCCGACAGTAGGTGGACAATCCGATTACATCGCCAAGTTCTTAAACGACTGCTTCTGCCAACCGAGCCGAAGTCCTGCACTCGAATAAATCCTTTATAGGATTCAAATTCTCCCTGTCCTCTACCTTCCTTTATATACCTTTGTAATTTTTCCTCGTTCCACTCACTTCTCATTTCTTACACCAGCTTTTCTGTTTCTATTAATTAGAGCTTGTACTTTCCCAAATACGACCTTATTTATCAACGGTTTATGATTCCCCTCGATAATCAAATCACTGTGTCTTAAAACACCTTTATAAAAATCATTCTTTAGTATCCCAACCAAGGCCTGTTTGCTAAATCTGTTCCCCCTACTGCTTCTTACCCCAGAGTTGTCTAAATACTTTTTAAGTTTCCCAAGACTGCGTAACTCCAAATACTTTTTGAAAATCAATTCGATAATGGCCGCTGTTTCTTCATCAACAATAATCTTTGCTTTATCATTCCACTTATAGCCAAGAGGAGCATTCCCACATGCTTTATCGCCCATTTTAATTTTTGTTCTACGGCCTTTGTTGAGCTTCATAGCGATACTCATTCTCTCATATTGGTCGAGCAATTCCATCATCCCATTAACCAAAAAGTCATTTGGATTTTTCGTGTAAATTCCGCTGTAATTAGGCTGTTCAATGCTGATAACGTCAGCCGAATGCTTCTGAAATTCTCTGTGAACTAAAACTTTGACTGTATCACTTCTCCAAAGTCGGGAGGTGTTTAATACTACAACTTTCTTTACTTCACCAAAAGAACTAATTAAATCATTTAATCCGTCTCTGTTTGCAATCGTTCCAGAGATTCCCTCATCTCGAAATACTTCAATTAAGTCGTATCCATTCTTTTGGCAAAAGTCTATAATTGCTGATTCCTGCGTTTTTAACCCATACCCATCCATTTGAGTTTTTGTACTAACCCTTATATATCCAAAAACATCCAACTTGTTCTTCCCCCACTTATATGTAGTCAATTATTATTCATAACATCTGACTTAAAAGCTGAAAAAATATAGGACTATCAATGTCCAGTTGCTCTTTAAGTCGTATGTTAATGAATTGGTCAATTTATTAGTTAGTTGCATAGCCCTTTTCGGTATCACCCCCTTGAATATAGTCATTGGGTATAAAAAATAGCCAGTAGTCAATCCAAATGGTTTTTTTTGGAAAGACTACTGGCTATTCTAATTTTTTTATAAAAGTCGAAAGGGCTGAATCTTATCCCCCGCCCTTAGATGTTTTTCTTTTGTCATCATCTTATCTCAAGGGGTAACAAAACTCAAGCATAAATTGATTGAAAAATTCCAACATACACATCCAAAAGAAACCAAACTGATATTGCTATAACGTTCAAAGTTCACTCAGATTAGTAAGATAAACAGCATTACTGCTATCGTTCTTGTCTACAATAGAGTCCTTAGTAAAAATGTATTTGCTACTATCCAGTGTTTTCCTAATGCTTCTGAAATAGGTTTCTGCCTCTCTCCTTGTATAGAATATTTCTGTGTTCCCCATATTCCCCCAACACTCGACAGCCCAATTCTTTTCCATTTTTAATTTCATCCCTTTATTCCGAGTTTCTTCTATTATATATCTTATATTTTATAAATCTGGATTCATTTATACAAGACCCTTGTTCTTTAAACTGACCCTCACCTTCCTAAGTTATCATACCTCAATAAATATGAAGAAAATCTATTCAAATTACAGGCAAAAAGAAAAAAACTGCAATAATTAACTCGCAGTTCTTCTAAGGCTGTCCTAACCCAAGTTCTTCTTAATTCTTATTCCAATCCTTTTACTTAGTTTTATATTGATAATCAGACCTCCTATACACATCACACCAATCACACCAGTAAACAAACCCATCAAAAATGTCATTTCTTTTGTAATATAATCGCTAATATTTATTACCATAATAAGAATGATAAGGGCAAATATTGTTCTCCGATGGCTTTTCAATATTCTCATGCTCTTTTTATCATCTTCAAGATTACTATTTATTCGATGGACTGACCCTAACATATTTAGCACTTTCTCTGCCTCCTTTTTTGTCGTTGTATTTTATTATAGATTTAGCGAAGATATCTATAATCTAAAATAATGGAAACTGAAGGAGAATTACTAAGCCCTGATTAATCATCTTCTAATAGGGGATTTTTCTTATAAACTACAAATTGCTTTATCTCCTCTTCCGTTAAGTCTTCTACATCGACATTTTTCGATTTACAATACTCCAGCAATGCCCGAACTTTGACTTTATAATGTGATGGAACAGCATAGACACCATCATTAATATCAAAATCATCATCAAACATTATAAACACCTCCATTTACCCAGATATATTCTCAATACCTCAATCAATAAAACATTTAAAAGTTCCTGCAATTTTCCATTTCTTACTTGACTCTCTTATGTTATTTTCAATATATTTCAAGAATGCACCATATCCCTCCATATATATTTTGCCCTCAATAAAGAACACCAACATCGAGAATTCCACTCTTAACAAATCCCATGCTGACACCTTTACTTCGTCAGTAATAATATTGGATTGAAAACAAGGAAATCTCCCCTCTTCTGCCAGTTCAACTAACTCTTTTAATGATGATAATTCACCCATCATTTCCGAAGCCGATTCAAAACAATCTGTGTCCCATTGCTCTTGAGGACACATCGAATATTGATATTGCATAAATTCCTGCATTTGTTCTAAGGCTACCGTTTCTTTAATCTCAAAAATGACTTCTTCATGAGTTTCATTTATTTCGTACAAGGTAATATCTAAGTGTTTATTTAACTCATTTATCAATCCTTCTAATGTAACCTCTAACTTATCCAATCTTTTTTTATCAACTTCCAATCTATAACAAATTCCCATTTGCAGATATTGCCCCATTATTCTCCCTCTCCTTTACCTCTATCCTTACTTCCTGCCTTCTCCCTGTTCCTTTATATATTCAATCAACAACTTTTTCAGGTCCATCGATAAAATCTTAGAACTGCTTATTATTTCTTGGGGAGGTGTGTCTTCGATATCTCTCTTTGCAGATTCCAAACGATATTGATAAATCCTTCCCATTGATTCTTGGTCAAAAAATTCGTCATTTTCTACATAACTATCAAATTTATCTTTCACATATTCTACGAATTCCGACTGTTCCACTACCTCCACAGCTCGATGATAACAAATTCGACAGTGCTCTATAATTTTTGGCAATGGCAAATAACCCAAACAATTTACTGCTAATTGCATCCTGCTTTCATCAGATACTTTTGCTGAAATAATTTTTAAAGCCTCAACAAATCCAGCTTCAAAACCTTCATTATAACCAATTTTATATGGTTCAGTATCCCTCATGCTCTTCTCCACCTTCATTCCCAAATATATGGTCTATATTTACACTTTCCGAATATAAATGTTCAGGCTGAAAATCTACCCCATTTTCCCAAGCAACCGTACCCGCTACGTTGTCAACCATTGCTGTTCGGAACATATCAATATCATCACGTACTTCTTCTAATAATCCTTTATCATCTTTCAAAAATTGTTTAACATTTAAGAGTCGATATTCCTTGTTATTAAATTCCATAATTAAATGAAATGAGGTGGTTGCATAAACCGATGTTAATCTCATATTTTCTTCTCCCCTTTCCGTCTAAAGAATCTAAACTTCCTTTTATCCATTTCGTCTAATAAAACCAGAGCTTTTTTATGTTCCTTTAGAATCGGATGGCTAATATCAGCAACAGCCATCTTTTTCCCAAAATTCGGATTAACGCTCTTTTTATTTCTCTCGAATGCCATTAACTTCTCTCCTTCTTTTAATAGATTCTTTTTGGTTTTTAGTACTTTTTAGAAATTGCTTTACCTCCATAATACAAATACATAGCATTGAGCAAACTCTTAAGGCTTTTCTTCTCATTGTTTTTAGGCAAAACAAAAGACATCTTGCATATAGGCGAAATTTTCTTTTTTTTAAAAGAAAACTGCCTATTACAAAATGCCTCTAAAAATTAGCTTTACTAATAAATGAACCTCTATTATTTATAGAATATAGCTGGATTGAAGGAATTGCAACAAAACTTTAAACAAAATAATACATATCAGCATCAATCCCACCTGGCTCTTCTTGAGATGTAAAGAAAATATCATTTCCGTTTATATGACACTCCAAATGTTTAACTGCAATTGCATCGAAATTATAGAATTTTTCTGGAATGGTATATTGTTCATTCAAAAAATCTTTAAAGCAAATTTCTTCATCCGAACAAGACATTTCTTGCATGTCTTTCCCATCCATATAACCATTAAAACAAACCCAGATATAATTATCTTCATATTCGTTTCCATAATCTCTTGAAGAAAATTCTCTTCCGTCATATTCATGCAATTCTTCCTTTTTTGCAAACATGATTCTGGTTTTATCCGTAGCACATTCTTGTAAATGCTCCTTTACCCTGTCCACTAAGTTTTTTTGAAATGGACTCATTTCAAATCCCTTCTTTATTTTATAAGTTGATTGATTCGATACATTACTCATTTCTTTTCCTCCCATTTTTCATATTATTTTATTAAAAATACTTTATATTATAGATTTTTAGGCTTGGGATATAATCATTCAAATCTGTTCGGTTTACGTTTTACACCACTGCTTCTTCAAGAAAATCAGGGGTTAGTAAAATATACTCTTCAATCAAATCCTTCACCTTCATTAAGGTTTCATGGTCATTTATAACCTTATCAATATCAGATGAATCCTCATTATGAATAATCTTGCCATCTACTATTCTTAAATTCTCATATAGATATTTGGCATAGCAAATTTCTTTTCTATCATACGTTGCTTGAACAATGTTATTCTCAAGATACAGGTTAAATGATAGAACAAATTCGGCATCCGTTTTCTCGTTTTTCCAAGGGCGATGTTCATGGAGAAACTCTACCTTATTGTCCATAAGATTCTTTAGCCATTTTTGATGGTATTCGTCATAGGATTGAAGTTCTTCTTCATACCAACCATCAATATCTGGCTCTTTTTGCTTCCGATTATATCCCCGATATTTCCGAACTGACTTACCTTCAACAACTGTATGCCATTTGTTTTCATACCAATGCCCTTCAGTAAACCAGTTGATAATCCCCCTCGGATAATATCCTCTTGGAATAAAAATACTTTTGACAAGGTACTTTAACCATTCATGACCACCGTAAGATTTTTCATTTCTGTTCCAAGCTAATCCTAATCGGTCATCTGTTACTGTCCAAACACCCCATAATTCTGGCTGACCTGGTGGTGGACAATTATGGTCAATAACATATTTAGATTCAAACTCTCTTTGACTTTTGGGTTTCATATCTTGAACTCCGAAGAAAAATTCACCCCAATACCCTATTTCCGACTTTAAGGCAATTCCATCCTGTTCCAACTTATCCGCATCCCAACGCATTCTTCTTGTTTTTCCAAGCCCCTTAATAATGTTGTAAGTTTCATCATCCAGTGGCTTATCTAATTCAATTCTTCCTTCATAGTAAATGTTGTATCCCATTTTGTTTCCTCCTAATTTCATTATATTTAAAGTTATTTATCTTGAAATTTCCCAAGCATATTTTTTGTTAAATCACTAAGATGTGTTTTAGTTATCTATAATTATTTAAAAATGCAAAAGTAGATTCTACTGGAAAACCTAAGATTAAACCTACTATCATACAATCAATCATGTAGTTGGGATTGGCATAATCATAATCAAAGAAATCCTTGAATTCGCAATCAGTTATTTTTCTTAACTTAGTTGCATTGGATTCATTTAATTCAAACCCCATTTTTTCATTTAGAATTTGATAAGAACAAATAAGCTGTTCTATATCAAACAAATCTCCAATCTTACCTATATTTGCAAATCCCAACTCCACATAATCCTCTCTGAAATGAGGCATAATCTTATAATCCAGATTTCCTTCTACCATTTGAATAAATCTGTCTATCTTAGATTTTTCTACAACAATAAATCCCATTGGTTTTTGCTTCTTTAAGACGTACTCAATTAGCCTTTCGTTAGTATCAAACTGTTGTCCATCTGGTAAAGTAGCACCATACCCACCACAAAAATATAAATTGTCCCATCGATGCATAGGGCTGGAAAATGGTATATCAACAATTGGAAATCTGTATTTTGTTTGAAAATGTCCATTGTCTAAAGAAATAGCATGTCTCATATTCTTAAAGTCTCTGAAATAGAATCCTGACAACCCATAGCCATCCCGATTCTTATATCTTCCTATATCGGATGTATTGCTACTGACCCAAGAATGACCGCTAACAGGAAGCAAGTTACCTTTAATAATCCCTTCACCAATCTGATTCGATTTAACACATGTTTGATTCATTAAAGTTTTCCTCCTTGAACATATTTATTTACATAAGCCTTATTTTACTTTTAATTGAATCTATTCATTTTTATCGCTTCACTTGTTTAGGAAAGCCAACATGTGAGCTTCATCCACGACATCTAACACAAATGCCTCCTCTACTGAATATCTAACTTCTGTAAGTCCATATTCGTCTCCATAGACAAAAAGAATGAATTTAGTTTCTTCCTTTCCCAGACTAAAGAAACCATTTAATTTGTATTTTGAATTTAAAACTTCCACGACATCAAAAAGTCTATCAGCTCCTAATTTCACTCTTATATCTGGAATTTCCATTTGTGAATAAATATCATGGATAGCTTCTTTTACCGTTGCTTTTTCTCCCTTTCCTAACAACAAATCTTGAAGTTCTTCTTTAAGGTTTTCCAATATTTTTTAGTAAACTACGATTTCATACCACTTTTCATTTAGGTCCGAACCGACAGCAGTTCTGAAATATCTATCAATATCCGTACTACTAAAACGTAAAGACCTACCATTGCTTTTATGACATAATTCCACCGCCATTGCCTTTAGTCCCATTAGTTGAGCGGATGTAAGAGACTCAGCCTTTTTCGATATTTGCTCAATTGTTTCCATCGGAAAGGTTTTATAAAATCCCCTAAGAAAATCACTCTTTTGGTAAATCAAAAGCATGAGTTCCCTCCCTGGCTTTCCCCAATCCAGGCATATTCTTCATTTACTAAACAAACGAAAAGTAGCAATGCTTCTTCTGCAGTAAATAATCCCTCAACTTCTCTTTTAGCCATTTCTGTAAAATCATTGGCGTAACGCAAGATAGTATATAGTTTTTCTTCTACACCAAACTTCAGGTTGGATTCCTTATTGAAATCCAAATAGGTTTGTTGATTAAAACATTTAAGGTCTTTAATTTGTTCAATCAATGGTTTTTCCAAATAAACAGATATACCTTTTCCTTCATCTAAGTTACACATCACAATTCCCTCCAATTTTTCTATAATTTGATATGTGGTAATAAAAGTGCATCACCAACTCCGTATCACTCGGTAAGTGACAATACAAACGTGTTTTCGCTATCAAATTTTCAAGGAACGACAAAAAGACCGTATTTATTTTTTGCAAGAACACATAGGTAGACACAACCATAGGGAAAAAATCCTTTTGGATATAGTCAAAAAACCTATATGAAATTACAAGAAATAAATACGGCCTCTTACCGTCATCAGATAATAATACATTAATAAAAATGTATAAGTTAGTTTCAAAAAATCTTCTTTAGGCAACAAAACATTTGGCGTTGCCTATGTTCCTAATTTACACTCATATTTATTATATGTCAATAACTTTCTTATCGACTATTGTCTTACCAATTTATATGCTGGTGGAACTCTTTAGAGGAAGGCTCATTGAATTAACGTATGAGGACAAAATTTTAACAACTTTATATTAAGCAATTTCTCTCTTGACCTTTTTAATTAAAGCAATAAGCATCTTTATAATCTCGCAAATTTCCTTTTCCAACTGATGGTAGATTTCTAAACTCACATAACCGACCCGATAAATTAGCTCAATTTGTGCTCTTACCTCGTATGCAGAACCGTTCGCAATTGCGTAGAAGTGCAACATCTGATTAGGAAAGAGACCTGCATAACCTTGTCCCTCAGCGAGATTACTTGAAATCGACACCGATGACCTCTCGATTTGCGACCTTAGACCGTATTGTTCGTGTTGCGGAAAACTCTTTGTCAGCGAGTAGATTTTTTCCGTTAATGACACTGCCTTGTTCCAAACATCTAATTGTTTGAAGTCCCTTGCGAAAATGTCCTGTCCGTTCATATCCTTTTTCACTTTTTCTCTCCTCCTTCTTTTCTATTAAGCAGTTCTATATAAGTTTTCGAGGCTTCTAATATCGTCTACTGTGTTTAAATGCAAATACTCCTTTGTTGCGATAATTATGCTGTATCTAATTTCCGCTAACTTAAATCGCATTTCTTCCAGTTCAGCAACGCTAATATCTAAAAAGCACGTTTCTAATAAGGATTCTTTTAACTCGTTTACTTTTTCCTGCATTTGCTCCAGCTCTTCAATCGCCAGTGGTTGTAATGAATGGAGAAACAGCGTTCTTTCCAGTTGGTCGATGGCTATTTTAATTTGTTCGGTGGTCACTATATCGTCTTCTCCTTTCTATCAATTACCTCTTATGTAATACCAGTTTATCAATTTACAAGTTTTTTTAGGGGCAAAAATGGTTCTATGAGGTTCTACTATTGTTCTCCATTTTCAAAAACACCGTTCCTATAAAAATATGGTTCAAACGCTATTTTACTGGAATAAATTGTATCTCAAGTCCTTTATTTGATTAAAGTAGTGGAATGTTGTTTTGCACATTCGTATGATGAAGAACTTGGATTGAATTATGTCCAAATGCTCTAACGAAAAAAGTTGTGTATGCTGTCTTCTTGTATAAAGGAGATTAACTAAAAAACAACTTTTGAGATATTCCACATAATTGATATTCCTACATAAAGGTGAAGATGAAATATTCATTGCCATTACAATACAATGTGCCAATAGCACAAAAATAATCCTATTCTTTCAAAAAATCTAAGGTCTTTAATAAAAACAATGAACTTTTACATAAAAGCCTTCGCTTATCTATTAAAATGTCAAAAGACTATTTTCAAAAAGGTACTACATCAAAGCTGATACATTAACAATCCAGAATATCTTAGAACTAAACAAAACAATCAATATAATGTATTATTTCATTTGCACAATAGACGGATATCCAACATTAGCATTTTCATCTTGTCAATGAATAATAGGTTAGCTAAAATAGCTCTTTTGTTACCAAAAGAACCGAAGCCATCTATTCAAAATGCCATAGTACAAATAAAACAACCAATAACAAACAACTATAGCCAAAACATTCAATAGATTTTGGTATAACATCAATACCATATGCTTATGCAAAGGAACTGTATGATACAAAGCAAATGGATAATAGCACTTCTGACTTTTTAAAGTTGTTGTTTTTCTTTATCCATTTGGCTTTATGTAAAAGTTGGGGTTTTATTTTATACCATCCAGTGTTTGCATTAATAAGGTGTACTATAATCACAGATGTGACTGGAATATCTATAAACAATTTTCCCTACCATCTGTTCATTGCATAAAGATACCTATAGTTTAATGGATGCTAATGATATTCCCCCTGGCTCTTCAGCAAACGAATGTGCAATATAACTATTTATGAGTTAACAGAAAAAGGATGCCTGTAAAGACATCCAGTAATTGGTTATTATTTAAAAATGAGCTTTTGACCTTGGTTTTCGATATGATTTGCTTGTAAAAAGGAATCCAGCGTTTTTAATATTTTTGCAAATAAGTGTTTATCCAGAATACCTACTTGTTCTCTAAGCTCCTTCTTCCTGATGCTACATGCTATCTTTGCATTAGCCACAAGAGCTTCCTGAACTAACAATACCTTCTTATCAAATGTGGATTGTTCCTTCGGCTTTCTATCAGATTTCTTCTGTTTGCTTTCTACGGTCAATTTTTGGCTTACGTATTGCACATTTTGCAATTGATTTAATACAATATCTACCGCTTCTTTATTACTGCAAAAAAGATAAATGTCGGCACGTTTTGATAAATCTCTATTAATCCTTTTAATCGCTTGATAAATCTCCCCAGCTACTACCGATTTTCTAATCGCTTCCACTTCTTCATGTTCAAATACTCGAATATCCCCGACTGCTTTTCCACTTAACTTTTGCAAATATACAAACTGCATTGAATAGTCAATATATGAATAATTCGGGGTTTTAAGTATTACTACCTTATCAAAACCCCTGAAATCATTGCGGCCTATAATATTGCCAAAATACTCCACCTCTATTTTTACATTAAGAAACTCCTCTATTTCTTCCAAACTATCACCCATTTGAGCGAATTTCAGCAACAAGGCATCCTTAACTCTGTCCACACTATCTTTTTCGGTTACGAATAAAATCTGACTGCCATTGCTAAATTCAACTCTTTCAAGGGATTCCTGGAAAAAACTTATGTATTTGTCTAAGTTCCCTTTCCCTGTTTTGACTTCAAAATGATGGAAGTTTGTTTGGGAATAATCAAATATTGAGGGCTGGTTTTGGATGGAGAATAGCTCTTTAAATATTGAATAAGTTTCATCGAAGTTTCCGTTCGCATCTAACACAACGTTATTTTCCAGCATTAGGTAGCTTATTGCCTCGAACGTGTGAAACTGATTTTCAAAAAACAGTCCACCATTTTTTATAAGATTCTTCACCTTTAACAGTAACATCTTATGATTCTTGTCTGTAACCACGCCAATCAGTTCATTGAGTGCGGTTTGATATTTTAAGAAGCAATCAACCTTAAAACCAATCGAAAACATTTCCTGCTTACTCACAGAGCCAATTAATGGTGAATAATGATAAAACTTTTCTTTTAAAATTCCCGCTAATTCTTCCATCAATTTGCCTTGTTTATACAGGTCAAAACTTCCCCAAAGGTTGCCGATATCTTCAATGGAAATGCTTATTCTCTCTACTAAATCCATTCGTTCATCAATAACTAAAATTTGCCGATTGTCAATTAATTCTGGGTGCAATCCCCGACAAAATTGTTTATACATTGAATGACTGCAGACAAGTATTTGTGCTTCCATAACCTTTTTTAATTTCCTTTTAGACTTGTTATCTTCGCCAGTAATCCCAACAGCAACTTCCTTTCCAGCAAATTCGTTGATACGAGCAACTGTTGCCTCAAGTTGATTGTCTTTTACAAATCGTTGTACATATAAAGCTCGGTAATCATTTTGCTTGGTCATTTCACCTAAAAACCTTTGCGACTCTCTTGACTTTCCACTACCAGCTTCAAACGGATAAACTATGAATTGGTCCCTTCTCCATAATTCCTTATTGGTAATTTGTTGTCTTAGTTGTTCAAAATCATAAGTTGATTTATTCATTCACTTTGCCTCCTTGATTAAATTTGATTTTATTAAATCAAATAAACAAGAGGCATTATATAGATTATCTGCTCTACCCTGTTTTACCTAATATTTCACAAAACGACAGCTATTTCATTACTTTAAAAAGAGATGTTTAACCTCAAATTGAAATTTTTGGTATTTGGGGATTTTCGGTTACAACTGGTCTTCACGTAATAATATATTTTGTTTAAAGGTAGATAGATGTTCTTCTAAACTGTTTTTAGTTTCTATAGAACTTAGATATAATAACTTAATCGCATACTGGCGATTCAAATGTAAAAGTTATCCTTTACATTGTAGTGACGACAATTTTAATAGATGATGTGTTCCCCCAAAAAGGATTTGAGGTTTCGTTAGATGATGATTTTTTCCATCTCTGTTTTCATAAGAATGATAGATTTAGTTCTTTCCTTTACAGCTTGGCTGTTGATAAAAGTTATCTTTTTTTACAATTACACCTTAGATTCTTCAAAATAAATCGGGGTTTTTAGAATAGTCCTTTGACATTTCTAATTGACCCATTTGTGCAATGTTCAATAAAAAATTGCAGATATTTTTTTGGACTATATAGGTTTATGTATTCCGAAAGTTATGAAGTCTGTTTTTCCTTACAGCTACAAGGGATTGATATGTTTAAAAGTCGAAAAACAACCTCACTTTCATTTCTTGCTTTTCTCCCCTCATTTCCGCAAATAAAGTTTCATTTCAAACCACTTTTGATTAGCTCTCACTCTGAGTTAGACGCTATCAAACCAGGAAAAGGCAGTATCAAGGAAAAAAACTTGCTATAATAAATGTGGTGAAAGGGTTAGATAAAATTCAAGGAAGGAGAGGTAGCTAATGCTCGTAAAAGCAAGGGATTGAAAGCTGGAATGAAAATTGAATTGGAAATGATGGCTTCCTATCATGCCAGGAAGAATAAGGTGACTAAAGTGGTGGAAATCGAAGAAGACGTTTTTTATTCAGAGGGAGATAAAGAGATAATAGTTGATTTTATTGAATGGGAAACGAAAAAGGGTGGGGTCATTATGCTCAATCCATTGAAGGAGAATAAACTGGTTCAGGGAGGGGCTTAGGGCTTCATCTGTCTCTTTTCAAAATTGAAATAGACAACTAAAGCCCCAATCCTATCACTGTTGATTATTGAACTTCCGAATTAGGCTGTTCAACGTCATCAAAATTTATATCAAGTGTTTCTACATAATGAACGATAGTCTCAACGCTTTTGTAAATATTTGTTTCACGCAAAGGGGTATCACTCATTGCCCAAGCAAGAAATAGTTGACCAAGAACCGTCAGAACTGGTAATAGAACCTTTTTCCAAGTGCTTACTTCTTCTTCATTTAAATTTCCACTTTGAGCTTCGGCATCTGTAACATTTACAATAATATTGATTTTAAGAGCCATATCGAAAAAGTGTGGCCGCTTAATTTTCACTTGAATATCTTCTTCATGTAGTTCCTCTATTTCTTCTACATCATCCTCTGTATCATGAATATATTCACTTAGATTTTCCACAAAGGAACTGTTGATTGCAGAAGATATTTGATTAAAAAAGGGAGCAAATTGGGAAGCACTTGAGAAAGCTAAACCTTGGTTGCTCAAACCTGCTACAGCACTTGCCATTTGAGAAAAGTCATGACGTGGAATATTAGCCATTGTGTGCATAGGATAATTTATTAAATGAGCAACCACACCACTGTTCATCAATTCTAAGATATTGGACTGCTTATAAATAGCAAATGCATCACTATTCATTAGTGCACTTGACATTGTATTTGCTTTTTCAAACGCACTTGCATGTTCCATATAACTTGCAACAACACTACTATTCGCCATTTTATTGGCTAACTCACTGGCTCTGGTCATACGATTTATCATTTCTTGATTCCTATTTATTTGATTCATCATCTTTTGCCATTTTCGTAAATGCTTAAATGAATCATCCATTACTGTTCACCACTTTCAAATATCCTTATTTGAAATCATTTCTTAATCCATACTGTTTTTGCTCAATTAACAGTCTTTTTAAATTACTTAATACAATAGAGCTAAAGTTTTTTATCTGGAGCTTTTCTTCAAACTCCTCGTAGATTACAGGTAAGTTATATGATTTTCCTTTTATATCAGATTTTCCAAAAGGAGCATCAGTTTCAATAAGCAACTTATCCAAAGGTACAGCTTTTATGATGTTTAGACCCTTTATTGAGGTAAGCATTGAATAGTTTACGGATAAGTAATACCCATTTCTAATGATTTCTTCTAAAAGGGTTTTACTGCCAGAATACCAGTGAAATACTGCAAACTTAACCCTATTATCTATTAAAATTTCTAAGGCGTCTTTCTCAGCCATTCTGGAATGTATCGACATTATCTTGTTTGTCTCTCCTGCTCTTTTACAAATGTATTGAAATGCTCTTTGTTGTTCTGTTTTAGTTGCTATAAATTCTTTAGAATAATCTAAACCAACCTCACCAATATATTTAGTATGAGGAAGCCATTTATCAAACAGCCTCATGTTGAATTGATGCGTCTTTGCTAATTGTGGGTTGTAACCCAAACCTATCTTCACATACTTATTATCAGGAAATTCCCTCTTACACTTCTCAAATATTTCAGGTAAATTCGTAACAAAAAGAGCATACGTTTTGTTATGATTAAAGTAATCATACATTTCTCTATAATTTTTGTAATAATCTATATGAATATGAAAATCAACTAAGCTGGGCATCTTCTATTAAATCCTTTAGCCCCAAATATTCTATTAAACCGCCTCCACTTTGTGCATCTTCAAACTTCAACATTTCTAATAATTCATTCATAGATTTATGATACAACCGCTCGTAGGAAGTAATTTCATCCATAGATAATGGACCTTGCCGAACCAAAAGCGTTCTAATGTATTCCTTATCATCTTTATGTTTGAAATATCTCCTTAAGCTAAAAAGCACCGCCTTTAAATCACTTGCCCTGCCTTGCAATTTGCTATATTGGGTTAAAAACTTGCTATTTAATTTATATACCGAATTATAAACAGTGTTATCCTTACCGATTGCTAAGAATGAGGCTCTTCTAATAAGACAAGGGTAACAATATCCACAATTACAAGGAATCTCAATACTTTTATCGTATTTTCTATCGTATCTTGATAAACAAGGGTGGGAACATGAAAGAGTTCTATGTGCATTATTTTGAAAAACAAGTTTCTCAGTATGCTCTGCTACAATTTCTCCTTTAGATTTATCCCAATAAAAATTCTTGATTGTATGATTTAACCCGACCAATTGCAGGATTTGATTCAGTGTTTTCAAAAAGATAGGGTGGGTCGTTCTCGTACTACAACTTCCACTTCTGCTATCAGTTAAAGGAACATTAATGCCAATAAATCCGTTCTCTGGAATAAACACGGGCGTTCCTTCTCCTATTATCGATGCAATCGCAACTGCTCCAGCTAAAAATAAAAATGACCTGCTTCTACTTGAACTCTCAGCACCCAATCTACCCTTTTCTCCATTCCATTGAATCGGAGCTAAGGGATTCGCATTAAATAAAATTAGCTCTTTGTTTATCGCAGGATATGCCTTATCAATCTCATTAAAAAGTTCGTGCTGTCTGCTTGTCAAAAGATTGTATTCCCTGAACCCTACAAAACATGTGTTTTTTTGTTTTTCAGATAAGGTTAAAGCTCCGCAGAATGAGTCCAAACCACCAGAAAATAGACTTACTGAATCATATTTTTGTTTGTCGATAAGTTTATACTTTGTATTTTTCTTATTAGACCTAAACTTGCTTGTTGATTGTCTGAATTCAAATGTCCAGTTATCGCCACTTAAAAATCTAAGAGTTTTTTCCAGTTCATTTTTTACTACAGTCCATTTTTCTACTTCAAGAACAGGCAAGTGGAGTTTAATACGTCTTGTCCAATTATCAGTTGATTTTTTTCGAGGTATTCTTTTATCTGCACAAAAAACACTAATGGCTATTACCAACAAGTCCTCACTAATATCCGATAGAGATTGACATCCAAATCTTCTCCATAGTTGTTCTGCATCAGTCTTAACATTTGATTTGTTGTTCTTATCGAAAAGATTAAACACTAAAAGATTTTCAGTTTGGTTTCCGCTATTTGCTAAATCATCATCTTGCTTGTTAATCCATATGTTAAACAAGTGTCTCACTCCAAACAGATAATATTTCAAATGCCTTGTTACATTTCTCTGTAATAATTTGATTGCCTTGCTGTCCATTCCAGTCAACTTTTTGAATGTCCACTATTGTAAACTCAGACTCTAAGGATGTACGAATATACGTCTTTACACTTTTTTCTGCAATATCATATTTATCCAATTTGTCAAACATTGTAAGTATTTTCTCCGCAAAATTAGCAAAGAAACAGTTTTGGATAAATTTTATAATGAATTCCCTAATGAATTCACCAGTATTAATCGAACCAATTATATTATTATAATCATCTTCATCTTCAGCACTTTTTAATAGTTCACGCATAAGCTCACTCATACTTTGCTGAGCAACGCTACCGTAAAAATCACTTCCGCTATCATTAAAATATTCTAAGAGACCTGAACGAAGGCCTTCTGAAGATTGACCTCGCAAATGCGATAGCCCAACCTTCTCTAAAGCCTCGAAAAATCCATAACTCTTAACAGCTTCAATAAAATTAACTGCCTTTGTTCCTATTTTAGCAACTGAACCTGAATAAGATTTTCCTCCATCACCCATTGCCTTTGAAAAACTTGAAACTGCTTTACCTATTGAAGATGGGGTAAATCCATTTTTCACCATACCCGTTACATCTCTTTTAGCTTCTGGCCATAAATATCCTGTTGGCGGTAAATATCCTTTAGATGTTCCCATTCCTTTATCACCCTATCTCCCATAGCTTTTTAGACGAGTTTTTTTCGTTAATATAATAATCTTTAAGTTTATCGAATGTTTCTTTATCCATTTGCTTAAATAACAATATTTCATTTGGAGTGATTGAGCCTCTCTTATACTTTTTTAACTCTTCAAGTATTTTTGGCTGATACTGCTGGAACATCTTATAGAGTTCAATCAACACCCATAAATGATTCTTGTCCTGATTATATTTACTAATAATTCCTTTTATAATTTCGCTTCGAGTAACCTCATCCATCACTTTTAGTTCTTCTATCTTTTTCTTTCTAATAATTTCAGAGACAGTTAGATTACATATTTGATTTATTATTTTTCTTTCTTCCTGATTTAAGTTTATAGAGAATAGTTTTTTATCTGAAACGGAATCACGAGCTAAATAGAAATATTGCGACAAATCAACTTCAGATAAATTAGTTGGTTCAACACCAATCCATCTTTTTATTTTGTCTCCAAACCAAGCACCATTTTTCTGTTCTTGACTTGTTTTAGGCTTTTCCTCATCATTTAATCCTTCGTTTAATACTTGATTTTCAATATCTGATAACGGCTTTGGAATTCCATCATTTTCAAACTGCCACTGATACAATTCTCTAAATAAATCCCTATCGGTGTATTCAAGAACCATCAACTTTGCTAAAACTGATAAATTCAGTTCTATTCTTTGTATCTCAGCAAGACGTTTTCTCATATAGAATGTATTTAAAAATCGTTTGGTTTGTCTTGGATTCCCTTTAAGAGTGGCCGCAATTACACTTCCAATACTATTGAATATTTGAATTTGTTCTTCAAAATCCGATTGGCTGTAGCCCTGTTTATACTTGTTTCCATTCGTACTTGTTACACCATTGATTATTTCTACTATCTCTTTCCCGCTTATAATTTCCCCTTTAACAAAAATACCCTTATCTCTTAGCTTATTAATTAATTGGTTTAATACATCTTCACTTAAATACATTTCGCTTATCAAAAGAAGCATATAATTTTTTATATCGGTCTCAGCTAACTCAGCTATTCTGATAGGAAGCTGAACTATTTTTTCAATGTAATCAGTCGATACATCTATATCTACATCATCCAATTGAGGATATTTTCTCTTGATTGAATAGGTGATAATGTTCTCATCCATAGCAATAACAAAAGTAGTCTTTTCGACAGCAAGAAACAGTTTAATAGCTTCAAGTGTTTCGATTATTCTGTCAGGATTACATCTATCTAAATCATCTATCATTATGATTAAATTATCTATCTTAGATGTACGAATTATGTTTACGAAATCCTCTCTGAATTTTCGTACATTTTCAATGATATTTTCTTGTTGCGGAGCGTTGATGTAGTCTTTTTTCATTTGAGATGCCTTGTCCAAATGCTGTCCAATCTCTTCTTCTGAATCAAAATTTTCAGAATTAAAACCTCCGAGAAGCATTGGCAAAGGATTTCCTGCTAATAAACTCAAAGATAAAGGAATGCCTTTTTTTAAGGCTGTACTACCTACCCTTATCCAATCAACCCGTTTAATTAAGTTTTTAATCTTATCAGTTGATTCCTTAAAAAATGTTTGATTTTCTTGGAGACTTTGTAGAATTGCCTCCATTAATGCTGTCTTTGCATCATCATACCCCTCAAACATCCAAGCATTTACTGTAACAACTGCAATTCTTTTTTCTGTTTGATTCATGGTATTCTGTTCAATCAGATGAAGCAAAGTCGATTTTCCACTTCCCCAGTTGCCAAATAATCCAATTGTTAAAGGATTCATTCGTTCACTGGTAGCAATTTCGCAAATTAGGTTAGCATAAGGTTCATAAGCCAACATATCTATTTTTGAAGCGTCATCGGCCCACATTATCTTTCCCCCTATTTATTTATTGACTATGTTAATATTTTACACTATATTTTCTTGCAATGGCTTAATGCTTATAAAAGAAACAAAACATTTGTTCCTACAATTTTATACTAAATAGATTTGCTTTCCAAACAGTATTTAAGATGGCAAAGGAATACAAGTAAGGTTATTAGTCGAAAGTGCCATTGAAAATATTGAGTAAGCTGGAAAGTTAGGAACTGGATTGAATAGGTTATATACTGTAGAACAACAATAAGTTGGATTTTTATAGCAGTTTTTATAAAAATTGATTCATCCACAAAACAATAAAAGAGCCATTATTAGGCTCTTTCGTTGTCTATACCATAATATCTTCTTTTAACAAATCCAGTTGAAATGTTTGTTGAATAACCTTTTGAAATAATAAAGTATTATCATTTCTTGAACTCATTACTTCCTGTTCCAATAACTGTATTACATTCATAAGTTCTTCCACTTTGTTAATTATACGTTCTTGCTCTTCTATTGGCGGTAAAGGGATTAAAAATTTTGCTAACTTTGTCATGCTTAACCCCTCTCTCGAAACACCTACTTGTACATTCATTATTTCCTGTTGAAACAATGGTGAGATAATACATTTATGAATATATTGTCTTATTTTCGGGTCAATCAACCTGATAATTGCAACATGTTGATTGACATTTCCAATATCAAAATCACTTGAAATCAAGCAACTTCTACCAATTGAGCCACCAGTAATGTTAAGTAATATATCATTAGACTCAACTATACTTCCAGCCATACTCGTATTCATTTCTTCAGAGATAAAGGCAATATCATCTGTATTCAATCCTTCATTCCAAACATTTTGGGAACGAATAAACTTTACACCAGACGATACATAATTTTTGTCTCCTCCAAGTGGTGTTTTCCCTGCACCTAACTTACTAACTAATTCCCCTAACCTTACCCATTCCCAATTCTCAGGGATTTTAAAGGGGATTTCATCACATGTAACTTTAGGAAGTGATTTGGGTTTCTTCATTAGCTTGTTTTTTAGAAGTTCTTTTTTTTCTACTTCTATTTCTTTTAATAATTCTAATGCTGGTGTATCATTCTGTTCCTGTTCAACCACTTGACCTTGTACTGCTTGATGCAAAATAGCTCTTCTTAATTCAGCAACCAATTCACTTTGCTCATTAAGTTCCGAATCTATTTTACTTATAATTCCAACAACATTATTTATTTTATTAATAACTACTTTTTGCTGTTGAATATCAGGAAGTGGTATTTCAATCTCTAAAAACTTCTTTTCATTTAATCGTACCCGATTGGTTGTTCCAGAACTTGCTTTAACACATTGTTCAATGAACCAATTTGTTTTACTTAACCAAAACAAATATTCTGGAAGTATAAGGTCTACTTTACAATTAAACGATAGAAAGTCTCCTGTTATTACAGCTCCATTTAATTCATCAGGAATTAAACCAGAAGCTCCATTTCTTGCATCTATTTTAGAAATAATAAATTGGTTTGGCTTTACAATATATCGTTTAGCAGACATGATTTCATGCCCTTTGACTTCATTTCTTAATTGAACACCTTTACCCCAAAGTCGAACTTTTACCTGTTTATATGTTTGATTATCATCAATTGAGATTTGTTCCATATTTCTTTCAATTACTTTTCCAAGTCTTATAAACTTGATACTATTCATCTTTATTACCCCAATATCCTGTTCAATTCTTCTGTAAGGTGATAAATCTTTTGATTCTTTTCCTGAATCTTCGATAGGATTTCTGGAACAGTAAGGTGGGTACTTTCTTCAACTTTGTTTGGGTTTTTTATATCAAGGTTATAACCTTTGAATTTAATTTCTTCAAAAGAAACCTTCCAAGCATACTCATTTTCTTCTCGGTTCTCCCACCACTGTTTTTCTAAATCAAATTCTTCAATTCGGATGGGTTTAGTTTTGGAATAAGATTTTTGACCATCTGGATATGGATGTTCAAAATACCAAACTTCCTTCGTTGGTTCTCCCTTTTTGAAAAACAACAAATTTGTTTTAATACCTGTATATGGAGCAAATACACCGTTTGGCAATCTTACAATCGTATGAAGATTACACTCCTCCAACAGCTTTTCTTTGATACGTGTTTTAACCCCTTCACCGAAGAGAAATCCATCGGGAAGAACAACGGCCGCACGACCATTTTCTTTTAATCTTTCTAAAATGAGTACCATAAATAAATCGGCTGTCTCTTTTGTACGATAGCTTAATGGAAAATTTGCTTGAATACCATCCTCTTCCACCCCACCAAAAGGTGGATTGGATAATACTGCAGAAACCTTATCCTTTGAACTGTAATCTCTTAGTGGTCTTGCCAATGAATTATCCCTATGAATTTTAGGTACTTCTACGTCATGTAAAATCAAATTGGTTACTGCTAACAAGTGTGGCAATGGCTTCTTTTCAATTTCTAAAACCGATTCTTGAATTCCTTTTCGGTCTTCCACTGTTTTCGCTTGTTTTTTCAGGTTCTCTAATGTGCTGGTTAAAAATCCCCCTGTTCCACAGGCAGGGTCTAATACGGTTTCACCTAACTGCGGATTTATCATATCAACCATGAATTGGGTGACTGCTCTCGGTGTATAATACTCGCCACTGTTTCCTGCACTTTGTAAGTCTTTTAAGAATGTTTCATAGAAATCATTAAACAAGTGACGGTCATCTGAGCTATTGAAGTCCATTTCATTTATCTTATTAATAACTTGACGCATTAGCGTACCCGATTTCATATAGTTATAACTATCGGTAAACACTTCTTTTACAATAAAGCCTCTTGTGTTTTCCTCAACATCTGGAAGGTCTTTTAAAGCAGGAAAAAGCTCGTTATTTACGAAGTTTAATAAATCATCACCTGTCATTCCTTCATCATCAGAAGCCCAATTTCTCCAACGGTAGGCTTCTGGAAGTGGGGACTGATAATCATCTTCCATAATTTCTAATTCTATTTCTTTATCATCAAATATCTTAAGAAAAATCATCCACACAATTTGGGCAATACGTTGGGCATCACCATCTACCCCAACATCTTGTCGCATAATATCCTGAATGGATTTGATTATATTTGCAATCGACATTTTGTTCCCCCTCTGCTTCCTCTATGCTGTTGTATAAAGTTGCTGTTGAAGCTCCTGTAAAGCTATTAAATACTGTTTCTTACCGCCAAAGCTCTTCATAATTTCCAACACAGAGCCAAATTCATCGAATGGAGTAAGTTTCAGCACTTCCATACTCTCTATGTTTTCGATTCCTTCGTCAGCGTACTTGTCCAACAATGCTTCCAGAACCGCTCTGGCTTTATCACCGTACTTGGCGAAGTAGTCCTGTTTCTTTACATTCATCGCTCGTTCTTTGCGTGTTAAAGGCTTTCTATCAAACGCTATGTGACAGATTAAATCGAAGGGGTCATACTCTCTCCCCACTTCATCTTGCAGTTCATCCAACAGTATCCCTTGCTCTATCAACTCTTCTATAATAGCATCTTTTCTTTCGGCAGAATTCCACTTTTGCAAAAATACATCCAAAGAAGAATACTCCTTTTTTACTGTGTTCTTTGTATAATCCTTTAGTGATTCAGTTATCAATTGACCATCTTCTGCGTAATATTGCACACGTTCATTGATGACTTGCACCTTTATATTGTGAACATAATATGTCTTTGTTTTCGATTGTTCCGTATCAGTGTCTCCGTTATAACCTGAACCACCATCTGTTTCAGGTGGGAAATCCTCGTTATCTCCCTCTTCATCTGGTGGGGTTGGTGGCTCTCCTTCTTTCGGCTCATAGATTTGAACAGGGTCTCCATCAAAATCTGGGTCTGCAAAGAGATTTGTTACATTTCGGAAGTCCATAATAGTAAAGGAATATTTATTATGTTCTTCATTCACACGAGTACCTCGCCCGATAATCTGCTTAAATTCTGTCATAGAGTTTATGTTAGAATCTAAAACAATCAGCTTACAAGTTTGAGCATCAACTCCAGTTGTCATTAGCTTTGAAGTCACCGCAATGACTGGATAGGTACTTCCAGGATGAATAAAGTTATCAAGTTCTGCCTTCCCTTCGTCATTGTCACCAGTGATTCTCATAACATATTTATGATTTTTGGCTACTAAATCACTGTTTTCATTGGCTATCGCCTGTCGCATCCGTTCAGCGTGATTAATATTAGTACAGAAAATAATCGTTTTTTGATAACGGTCTGTTCGTTTCAAATACTCTGTTACTTTTTTGGCAACAGCAATTGTTCTCTGTTCCAAAATCAAGTTACGGTCAAAATCTTTCACATTATAGATACGGTCTTCAATGACTTCTCCAAATTTATCTGTTTGCCCTTTTGTTGGTCTCCATCCAGTATCTTTATCTAAGATGTAACGAATCACTCGATACGGAGCAAGAAAACCATCGCTAATTCCTTGTTTTAAGCTATATGTGTACAGTGGTTCACCAAAATAATCAATGTTGCTAACATCTTTTGTTTCTTTAGGTGTTGCAGTTAAACCAACTTGTGTAGCAGAAGAAAAATACTCAAGGATTTCTCGCCATGCGGAATCCTCCTTTGCACTCCCACGGTGACACTCGTCAATAATTATTAGGTCGAAGAAGTCTTTAGAAAATTCTTTGTAAATATTTTTCCAATCTTCCGCTCCCGATACCCCTTGATATAAAGCAAGGAAGATTTCATATGATTTATCCACTGTTCGGTTCTTTATCTTAGTCATTTTATCGCCAAAATGCTTAAAATCATTGCTCATGGTTTGGTCTACTAATATGTTTCGGTCTGCAAGGAAAAGAATACGCTTCTTGGTTTTTGACTTCCATAAACGCCAAATTAGTTGAAAAGCAATCATCGTTTTCCCTGTTCCTGTTGCTAACACAAGTAGGATACGGTCTTTCCCCTGTGCAATAGCTTCCACTGCTCGATTGACCGCAATACGTTGATAATATCTTGGCGTTTTCCCACTGGTATCTGTAAAATAATCCTGTGTTACAACTTTTTCTTGCTCCTCTGTAACAATCCCTTTCCAATTCTTATATCTGCTCCAAAGCTCTTCTGGTGTTGGAAACCTTTCTAACTGTATCTCTTGCTCTATTTTTTCCGATTGTCCAGTGCGGTCATGCTGTAAGAAGGCTTGACCATTAGAGCTAAATACAAAGGGAATATCGAGCATTTCTGCGTATTCTAAGGCCTGTTGCATCCCATCTCCAACTGAATGTTCTAAATCTTTAGCTTCAATAATGGCTATTGGTATATTTGGTTTATAATAAAGGATGTAGTCAGCTCTTTTAGATTTCTTTCGGGAATGTACTTTTCCCTTAACAATGATTCTCCCTGCTGTGAAAGTTACTTCTTCTCGAATTTGTTTATGTAAATCCCATCCTGCTTGTTGAATGGCAGGAGTAATATATTTTGTACAAATATCACGTTCACTTAACTTCTTTTTCACTTTTCCTCCCCCTTACCTATTGACAACCGACCTATTAATACCTTTATTTTACCAAATCAAAGCAAGGACTGCTGAGTTATTTTGACTAAAGGCGATGAAAACCATGCAAATATACAGCATTATATGACAGATGGTATATTTAACATAAAAAGACTGGATTGAAGATAAATGGGAAAATATTCACTTAACGAAGAGACATTGAAATTCTTATTACAATTTGAAAATAGTGTGGCTGGTGGAACTGTTTTTACAAATGCTAATTTAGTAGAAAAATTCAAACAATCTACCTTTCATCATAAAGAATTCGATACGTATATCCATACAGCCATAAATAAAGCAATATGGTATGCAATTAAACGGAGTGGTAATTGGGTTATGAAAAGTGGAGTTTATCAAAAGAGAGAAGATTCATCATCTAAAACCGAAACTACTGTTCCAGCGTTTGAAACTGAAATCAGTGTTCCTGTTCTAAATAAAGGGACTTCCTCCTCTGCCTTTAACAGAGAAGAATATATACGACATTTAAGCAAGAACTTGTTTGAGGTGCTGATTTTAAAAAGGGAAATTCCCGATAACTTTTTACGGAAATATCATCTTAGTTCAAAAGGAATTGGTGATGACCTTTATTTTCTAACGGAAAGCTATTTTAGACAAAAAGGGCTTTTTAGAGGAAAACACAGCATGTCCGATTACATTACCCCTAACGCTATGAAAGCCATTGAAACAGGTATTGTTACAAAGAACCTGATTTATGAACATATGATACCGAAAAATCTTTACATAAAACAAATTTCGGAAATTACATTAGCTGGACAATTAACAGAGGAATTTATCTATGACCTTTTGATTAAATATTACTTTGTTTGCACTGTTACAAAAGAGGAAGACGACAAATTGCCATCTATCAAAATGGCTGATGATTGGAATGGGACAAATCCGTTTTACAGATATGAAAAGGCTGGAATTCATTTTATTAGTAATAGAATTGAAAAGTAGGAGTGAATAACATGCGTTCAAGGATTGTACCGAAGGAATCTGTTCCCACTTTAGAATCAGATGGATACGTTACTTATGAAGAAGAGTTGCCATATCCTATTGTTCATTATCCTTCAAGATTTGGGTCATTTTTTGGCTTTCAAGAAAATGAAGACTCACCTGTATGTTATTGCAAATGCCAACAAAAAGGATTAGAAATATACCTTTTGAACGAAGAATTTAATCAGTTTGGAGATATTCCTAAATCATTGCGTTTCGATTTGGGAGAGGCGTTTATAAATACACTCCAATTCAAAGATAATTTATGCCACGTTTGCAATAAAGTAAGCCCAAAATACGGATTTGGAAAAACGTTAAACGGAACAAAGTTCCACTCTATCTATGGCCATTATATAAATGGTTTAGCCTTTGGGCTTGGGATTGGTTCACGAGGGAGAATTTATGCACCAGACCTTTTACCCACTGACATAGTTCCATATCTTATTACACATTCATTTGATGATAAAAGGCTCGATGACCAATCTATAACAGATTTCCTAAGATATTGCGAAGATGTCATACGAATTCGTATAGGCTACTTTGCAATAGGTAAGAAATGGACAACGGAAGTTAAACTTCTTGAAATCATAAGAAAACTATATCCAAATTATACAGTTATTCATCAATACCCACTTGACCATTTAAAAGCTGATATTCTTATTGAAGAATTGAATCTCGTAATTGAATATCAAGGAGAACAGCACTTCAAACCTATTGCTTTTATGGGAGGAGAGGAAGCATTTGAAAATACTAAAGCAAGGGATAAAGAAAAAGTAAATTTATGCGATTACTATAAACTTGGAATAGTTTATTTTGACTACAAAGATGAATTAAATGAGAAGATGGTCAAAGAAAGAATATCATTGTATTTAAGGGGAAGGAGACAATCATTATAGATTTTATTTTTGTTGATGATTGTTTTGCCATTATTCCTATATCAAAAGGCTGGGGTAAATTTTTCCCACTATGAGAAGGCTCACTAATAAACGTTTTAGGTCAATAACACACCTTTTCCAAATCTATAATCTAATAGTTCAACAGAACAGGAGTAATCATTTTACACTGGGAAAGGATGCAGACCATGAAAAAGGTGGAGATAATTCTTACAGAAGCGTTAGAACAGGAAATAGGTGAGATTGTACAGCTAAAATCTTATAGTGATTATGTAGCAAAGGAGGAAGATATTATTTTGAAGGTATTGGAACTTTACACAAGCCGATATAAAAACATGGTCAAAGGCTCAATTAATACAGTTGAAAGGGTAATAAAAAAACAATAGAAGCTCCTCTGTAGGGGCTTCTCGTTTATCCTATTTCGTATTCATTTACATAATCAACTTCACCCTCATACTTCTCTTTTACTTTGCTTAAATCGCCTGTAAATGGCTTTAGTGTAAGCCATACTTGGGTTTGGTAGCATTTAAATTCTGTTAGCCTATACAATTCCTCATTTAGCTTGATGACTCTTTCTTTTCTATACCAGCCCATAAATTCTGGCTTTTCGTCTACTTCTCCTTTAAGGATAGTCCATAAAATATGGTGAAACTCACCTTCATAATTTCTTTCAATTTCAATTATTTTTCCCACTTACATTCCTCCGTTTCTTGCTATTTGATTTAATTTAATAATTTATTAGATTACTCAAATCATATTTATATCGAGTCCGTTTTAACTCCTGCGGAATAAGAATCCCGTTTTTCCTTGTCCAAACTAATGAAAAACTCTTGCGTTCTCCGTCATGATAAAACTGATAAACTGCTTACGCATTCACAAAATACGTTTCATTTACATCTCTAAAATTGAATACAAATCCTGCTTTTACACCATCAATCGTGCTGTATTGATAAAGGGATTCTACCTGATTTAGCTGTAAAGCTCCGAAAGGAATAGATTTACCTTTATGGCTTTTCAGCTCTAATAGATAGAGATTCGGAATCTTGTATAGGATAAAATCGCAGGGGTTTTTCACATTAGCGAATCCTAAACTATCGTCTTTCATTCTGTAAGCAAATACATTTTCTGGGATAGAATCATAAAAGTCTTTTTCAAATGCCTTCCCTGGATTCTTACTACCACTGCCTTTCTTCTTGTTCTCTATTTCTATTACTATAAGACCTCCCTCCTCTCTCATGTTCACTTGTATATGATAGTAATTCAGGAGCAACCTTATAACGCTAATCCTGCCGAACCAAAACATTATTCAATATTGAGCCACTTTGATTCCATAATCACGAGCCACCTTTGCTTTTAGCTCCTTCCAACCTTACAACACCTTGCTCGAAGTAGCTCCTACACAGTGCAGTTATAAAGAAAAAGCAACTCTACTATAATATTAAAAAACCAATAGAGAGGAGCAAAGTACACATGAATAAAGATAGATTTTTTACGATGGATGTAGACAGACGTGCAGAGGAAATAAATAAAATGCTGGTAAACAGCGATTTAAAAGGGGTTGCAGAGGCTTTAGGTCTCGCCTATTCTTCGTTCACGAAAGAAATGCAGAAACAAGATTTCGTCTATATTGCGAGAGAGAATCAGTATTTCAAGTTTATTCGGGACAAGGAATCATTAGGAAATGCGAAACCTTCTGATAAAGCAACCATTGGCTTCCAAGAGGAATTAACCTTTATAAAAGAGAATTTAGAAACCTTGAAGAGCTTAGTATCTACCGTAAACGAAAAACCTACGCTTGTCTTAGATAAAGAAATCTACAATACTAAGGCAAAATACGTGAACAAAAATTTGAAGTTGAATGAAAACATTTATGACAAGTTCTCCAAGTTATGCGAGAACCAGTTCCCACATTTGAAAATTCAAGATTTAATTGCACACAGTTTATTGGAGTTTATTTACACATACCAAGAAACTTAGTAAACGACATTTTTAATGGCACAGATGAAGATACCTGTGCCTTTTTACTTTATTAAAATAAAAATACTTATACATAAGAGTTTGGATATCGTAGTTCTGTATGAAAAGGCTATGAACCATTTCACACTTTTTACGTAATTGCTCTGAATTGTTGCTAAACAAGTGTGATTAATTAAGAACTGTTATGAATTCTTTCGTACTTCTTTCATACCTTGTACGCAAATGTTGAGATATATTTTTGTAACAAACACTATTGAACTGATAAGTTGAAGAAAGTTTTAGAAAACACATGTTATAATATGGCTACAAATGGAATTCGTTCGGAGGTAATTGCATGAACAAATTGCTTGAAACAATTGAGGCCAAATCCGTAAATGGATTGTATCGAATTCATCAATACAATGACGGAAACGCTCTGCCGAAACTTGTCATTTATCAGGTTCTCGATGGACATGAAGTGCCTGTTAAAAATATGTATAAAGAGCTTAAAAGATTAAATGAAGAGTTCTCTTTTGGAATTCAATATGAACCGATAGACCGCATTAAGTTGAATACGAGAGAATTTGGCAGGGAGTTTATCAGACGCTATAAAAGCATACAAAAAGAAATTGGCGTACACTCGGATTTTAGCATAGAAACGGAGGTTTAGATTATATGGAATATAAACAAGTTGGATTTTTTAAAAGAGTTGCTAAAGCTCTAACGGATACCGAAAAGTTAAAAACACCCATTCTTGTGAAGGAAGCAACAGAAAGCAATCAGTTAATTGAACAATCTAAACAGGAAATCGCAAACACAGTAGATGAAAAGCAAAGCAAATCCCTTCACGAAAAAATAAAACTATTAGAACTCGGTTTAAAAGGTGAAAATAGCGTTCTTTTTGAATTACAAAATTCCTTTATGCCTATACATATCCTGCACGATGTTCGTATTGTTCACAATGACTTAAAAGCTCAAATAGATTTTGTTGTTTTAACAAGAAAATTCATTTTATTGATAGAAGTGAAAAATTACTATGGCAACATTTTAGTAAATGAAAAAGACGAATTCATACGACAAGTGTACAAAGGAAACAGGTTAGCATTTCAAGAAGGGTTCTACAGCCCAGTTCGCCAAGTAGAAAGACAGGTTGAAGTTTTTGAGTCATATATGAGGGACATGGGAGCAGTGACACGAACACCAATTAAAAGTGTTGTTGTTTTCACCAATAATCGAACGGTTATCAATACGAAAAAGGCAAGTAAACATGTAAAGGAAAAATTATTACGTGTAGACGGTTTAGTGGCATATATAAAACAAGAACTCGAAAAGTCATCGCCTGTTCGCTTTATGGATAACCGTATGAAAGAAATGAGCGATTATATCAAGGCTACTCATTTTGAATTGATTGATGACGAAACTGACTTAGTAGAAATGAAATTATTAGAGGAAACAATTAGTACACAAAATGAAAACAATGAACGGATAGTATCAGCTCAAGCGAATAATACCGATTTAGAAGAATTATTGAAAAAATTCCGTATGAACAAAGCGACTGAACAAAACGTAAAAGCATTTCACATATTTAGCAATAAAACATTGGAAGAATTGATTCTAAAAAAACCGTGTAGCTTAACCGATTTAAAAACCATTCATGGAATTGGCGAAATGAAAATTAATGCTTTCGGTGAAGAATTGATTGGAATTATAAAAAACCATCGGCAATTATAAGAAGGATAAATTATATTTATGGTAAAATATAGGGAGTAAATTAGGAAGCATTTGCCTAACAAATGGACCATTAATTGTTGAACTTTGAGGAGGGTGGAATAATGGATGATTTTTATACAGCATTAAATTATGTAAATAAAATGATTTACGAGGCAAATGATTTAACGGTGGAGTCGGTTCAAGAAGAAAAACAAAATTCTAAGTATGGTGCTGGTACATTTAAATTATCATCTAAAACAGTTCGATTCAGAGTTGCGAATATAACTCCCACCAAAGTAGGTCAGTTTGTTGCATTTTGGGAAAAGGATGAAAATAATAAAAATCAACCCTATTTATATGAGGAAGCCCCTGATTTATTAGTTATAACTACCTTTAAAAATGAAAATGAGTTTGGTCAATTTATTTTTCCAAAAGAAGTTCTTTTAAAACAGAATATTCTTAGGTCTACTTCAACAAAGGGAAAAATGGCAATAAGAGTTTATCCTACCTGGGATAGTCCGAGTAGTAAACAAGCGATGAAAACTCAAGAATGGCAATTACCCTATTTTGTTGATATGTGTAATCCGAATAAATTACAATTAGAAAAAATAATAGAACTGTATTCTTTTTAATCCTCTGCAATTGGGTGCGTTTCTGCAATAAGCAGAAATAGATAGAATTTTTCAGGCTTGGGTATGGAATATACTTAATACTTCTTATAGTAGTCGAATAAAGGAAAATTACATAGTACAGATGATGTTAATATCAATATTTGACTAATGGGGTGCGTTAATTCAATACGACCACCATTCTGATGGTCATTTTTTATATCTTTAGAAAACAACCTATTAAGAAAGGCACTGGATAACCCAATGCCTTGTTCCTGCTTATTTACAGACTATATTCAAATTCTTCCCACATATCAAGTCTCTCCTCCTCACCATAAAGAACATCATTACTGAATGCCAAGATAAATTTCTCAGCAACATCTACTAACCTATCAACTGTTTCTCTTACACTCCTTCCTCTTGATTTAAAGGAGTAAGTTATGGTGTGTTTATCATCCAAAAATTTTAGCTCCTCCCCAATTAATTCTTTTGCCTTCTCTTCTCTCTCCTTTATTTTGTAATAGATTGGTGGACTAAACTCTCTAAATCTTAACTCTACGAACGCACGATAACGCATATCCTCTACTGTTAGCATAAGCGACACACCAGATTTTCCGAATCCACATGGGATAATCCTCATATTATCAAGATTGGATTTCTGCCTTTGGAATGATAAAAAATATGGAATCCTTTCTCTTAATTGCAGTAAGAGATAGTTGTTTACATCCTCTCTATTAGTAAAATCCCAATCAATCTTTTCCCTATATTTCTTGTTCCCCTTAATTGGTCGAATAATGCTCATTTCCTTTTGTAATTGGATGGGATTAGAGACTTCATTGAGGATATGAAGGTTTTCATAGACTTTCAACTTATGTGTTCCACTATTCAATAAGTCAATTCCCTTAAATAATTCAGGATTAATCGTTACAAAGTAAAGGTTGACTTTTTTGCTCGAATTCAATATTTTATCTCTCAACTGCTTTACGTATTTATCCTTAAACCCTACCGCTTGATAAATAATAATCCCTTTATCAATAGCCTCTATCAGCTTAAGAAGTCGGTATTGGTGAGAATAATCCGATTTCAACAACACATTCTCTACAAAGACCTCTACTCCTAAATCCTGTTCTATCCCATACATATCAATTTTCAACCCTGCAAATTTTGTTTCTAATTCTAATCCTGCTAATTTCAAGTTCAATTCCTTTTCTAAAATTTGAGGATTTTCAAATTGCGAAAGTGTAAATATGAATTCGCGCTCACTTGAATTTTTAGACATTTTTCTCTAACCTCCAAAAAATATAGAAAAAGAGAACCAGTAAAAAATACATAGTTCTCTTTCCTCGCCTGTTTGATGATTATTTTATAGACCTTAAAAATGTATCAACTCTGTTTAAAATCTCCACAGAATCCAAATGTTTACTATGTTCTTCCCATTCACAATCAAGTAATGCCTCTATTAATCCTAATAAATCCTCCCTTGTTTCCATAGTCGGAAGTTTCCCTTTTATAAGATATTCTTGATTAACCATAACTTCTTGAATACTTTTTAAAGGAAGCTCACCCTCGCTTGGTTCAATATCAATCAAATCAGTAATATCTACTTTTAGTGCCTTTGCCAAATTTTTGATTATGGGATAGGTAGGCGCTTTTTTCTTCCCACGCTCTAAAGAATTTACGTAGCCTGGGTCAATTTTCGCCATCATTCCCAATTCTTTACAGGTATAACCTCTGAGACCTCTATAATATTTTAATTGTTGAGCAAATGTTCTTGGCATCTCTCGTACTTCTCTACTACTCATAAAAACTCATTCCTCCTGGTTTATCTGTCTAATCCGAATTGATAGATTAGAACATCCTGTTTTTATAGGTTTCTTAATAGAACCCTTGTTTGTATTAACCTTATATTATAGATAGGAAAGTTTGATTTATAACTGATAGAAAAGGAGTCGCACATAGTTCGGCATGTTGACACAAAAAGACACCTTACCACTGCGAGGCAAAGTGTCTATCTCTACTTAATATTGTCTATTCTTAAAAATGCTTTTCACTCGTTGATTCGGTATTCTTCCAAATACTCATTTTCAGTATAAATTCTCAAAATATCAGAAACTCGTACATAAGCATCATTTTTCAAATAAGAATAACAATCGTCTATACTATTGTAAAAAAGGTCATTGTTTATTCTTCTTAATGATTGATTTATAAGCCATTTTATTTTCCTTATATTAATTTCACTTTCATCCAAATAATTGATTTCATTCTTATCAATATCAAAATTCCAATCAGCGAATTGTGAGAGTGTTGCCTTATATTTTATGACATAACAAGATATATCATTCATCCAGTCATATTCTATATTTGGCACTCTTAAAAGTTCAGCCAAATTATATAGAAACTCAGGTCTCCTTCTAATCCCTCCGCCATATTTAAGCACATTGTCAGAATGAAAGAATGAATTTAGTTGGAAGTCCTTATACAATTTGTAGATAATCCAATCAATCGGTTCACTTATGCCATTATAATCTTTGCTTATATCAAAGAGCTTATCTTGAAATTGAATTTGTTTCTTTTCAATTTCAATGCGAACTCCGTAATTCCTTAAATAAGCCCTTAAGGGCGTATCCTTTATGATGGCTTGTTGCAAATTTAAAAGTCCATACTTCTTTAAGGATGAACAATTATCCTTATCCGTAGTTACGTGCAATGAAGTTATATAAATCTCAAAATCCAACAGAGAATGTTCACTTAATCCTAACAAACTTAAAAAACCCTCTGCATCATAATCATCCTTATGACTTGCACAGTATTTCGTAATTTGTCGTTCATCCACACCCAATAATTTGCTAATTGAGCCAATTGTATCTGGAAGTGTAGTCATGTCATAAATAATTTGCTCCCCCATAAGACCTCTCCAAAATTAAGATTTTATATATAATTAGCATAGCACAGAACTATAGAATTTCATCAAAATTCCAATCTTTTGCTGTTTCCTCCCTTTCCCCTCTTTCCCTTATCAAGTTCAGACTCACTTTAGATTTGTTCTTCAGAAACCCAGCCCTTCTATGTAGTCGCAAAACATAAACGGTAACTCCCCCATTCTCACAAACCCTTGCCATTCCTGCCTTTCTCCGATTTCCCAATTTCTGTAGGCAAATAAAAACGGTAAATATTTTCTGTCTCTTTTCCCCCATTTTTTGACAGAAATCAGGGTTTTTAGGAAAACATAAATGGTAAATCAGTTCACAGGAATTAGGAGGTTAGGGATGGGGGATTCCTGCTTTTTCTCCTGCCTTTTTTCGCTCTTTTCTTCCTGTTTTCTTTCTCCTTTTCCTCTCTTAAATCCTGTTTTATTGGGCTTTTTATCAAACGTTTGATTAACTCTGATTCACGTACCAACGGTACGTTTTTCCTGCTTATTAGAAACAAAAAACACGAGGAAAACTGGATGGAGAGTCCAATTTTCACTCGTGCTATTTACCGTTTATGTTTAACCATTTTACAAGTTGTTTTGCTGTTTACCGTTTATGATTTGCGATAACACCTGGTTTATCTGTCTAATCCGAATTGATAGATTAGAACATCCTGTTTTAATAGCTTCAAATTTAGAAACCTGTTTTATTAAAGCTACTGTATTATAAGCAGTTGCCCCAAATATATAACTGCATAATCGGAGGAGAAGACGTTCAACAAGAAATTCAATCAAAGGAAAAACAAAGATGATAGAATATGAAAAATGCTTGGCAAAGAATGTGTTCCGTAATGAATCAACTATGGCAAATGAAGAAATTAAGGGAAATTTGTTAAAAATCTATCATTTACTTAAATAATCAGACTTTTTCTCACACATTCTAAACTTTTCACATTTGACAAATAAAAAAACACCTACCAAAAACACAATATATAGTGTTATTTACTATTGAATAAATACTATATATTGATTAAGTTGGAATATAGTGCTATAATTCAATATTGTGAGGAGGCAAAAAATAAGCATTAGATTACACGTATGAGGAGGTGACTATATGGTACGAGTACGAATCAATACATCCCAAGTTAATAGAGCCATTAGGGATTTAAATAGAGAAGTAGATAAGCAAGTAAAAAGAGAAGTGCAGAAGCTCGAACGAGAATTAAAGAGAAAGCTAAAATAAAAAAGCCCTTATTTGTTTTGCAGAACAAATAAGAGCCATTGATTTATATATCCACGTTTATATTACAACAAAATTCATTTTCATAAAAGAGGACTTACGTTCGCCTCCCTCACCATAACAAATAATGAGGTGATGTTTAAATGGGTAAAAATCAGCATGTTACCCCACATTCTGGCGGTGGATTTCAAGTAAAAGGTGCAGGAAATTCAAGAGCAACAAAAGTATTTGATACTCAACGTGAAGCGATTTCATTTGCAAGAGATATTGCAAAAAACCAGCAATCTGAACTGTTCATTCATAACAGAACAGGACAAATTAGAGAAAGAAACAGTTACGGAAACGACCCTTATCCACCAAGAGGATAATTGAAATGAAATCCTTAAGAATTCAATAACCGCTTTACTGCTACAACAGGGGGGAATATCATTCCTCCTGTTTCTTTATGTATTTTTATAGTTATTTGATTTAGTAAGGAATTGTTTAAGCTCTTCTTCACTTATAAATTCTATATCAATCCACTTTTTCTTACAATAATCCCATAACGCCCTAACTTTTATTCTTGGGTCATTAGGATTTCGAGGAATTGCAAATACTCCGTTAGGGAAGGCATCATCGAACGCTTCCATCTCCTTAATCAATTTATCATTAGCTTTCATTTTCCTCACCCACTTTTATATCTATACTACCAGATTTCGCAGGGACTTTAACATCAATTCCCTTTCCTCTATTCACCATATTTCTAAAGAAAAATCAAAATAACAAGGAAACTGGAGGAATACTCCAATTTCTATCTTAGAAGAAACTTCATATTGCTATAACATTTGTACATAAACACATGATAATATATAAATAGAACTATTAGACTGTAAAAAGGTGACTAACTATGAAATATACTGGCAGGATTTTTGGAAGTTTAGGCTTGTTTTTATTACACTCAGTTTATATTTTCTACTATTTTTTTCGGGATGGAGAAGTAGAACCGCTTGATTTATATTCATATCCACTCTTAATTTGGATTGGGTATTGGGGTGGTAAGCAGTTTGATAAAGTTAGATTTTATTCAGAAAAAGATGAACTGACTGGTATTTACAATAGAAGGTTTGTGATGAACACTTATGAAAAGATTACTTCTATAGCAGAACGTACAAATAGTAAACTATATGTTTTAGTAATAGATTGCGATAATTTCAAAGCTATCAATGACACTTACGGACATCATAATGGCGATATGGTCTTAATCAAGATTAGTGAAACACTTGTTGATTCAACAAGAAAAAGTGATATTGTTGCTCGATGGGGCGGTGATGAATTTTTGGTTATTGGTCTTTGCAATGAAGAGGCTGATTTGCAAACTATTCTCCAAAGGCTGGAAGAGCACCTGAAAAACCTCGCTTATCAAATAAACCTGCCTATAAAGGCTTCAATCGGTTCGGCTATATATCCAAACCATAGTAAAGATTTGTTTGAGTTAATAAAGATAGCTGATGACAAGATGTATAACAGCAAGGAAACAAAGAGCACATTAAAAATTACAAAATTACAATCGCAATAGTGTTAGCGTAAAAACTGAAAAATAAATGTTCGAGCATCATATCCGATGCTCTATTTTTATGTTTATTTATTTCATTCGCAACAATTACTGAAGGATGACCAGGCATTTGACCTGATTTTCCTTTAGTCTTAACCATACTTTTTTGTCTAATTATCCATCCTTCCCCCTTTTTCCCTACTGAGTTCAGAATCACTTTAGATTTTATTTCAAATAAACCCTGCCTTCTATGTAGTTGTAAAAAAGAAACCTTCCCTCCCCCCTTTTCCCAAACCCTTGTCATTCCTGCCTTTCTCCGATTTTCCCATTTTCTGTAGGCAAATGAGTTGTTCCCCCGTTCGCTCCTTTTTTCTCCTATTTTTTGTCAGAATCCTGATTTTTTAGGAAAATAAGTTGTTCCGTAGGAACAGGGATAAAAATGGGTCAGGGCTAAGGGTTTTTCCTGCTTTTTCTCCTGCCCTTTTTCTCTCTTTTCCTCTGGTTTTTATCTTGAAATCGTTGATTTATCAGGCTTTATCAGACGTTTCCTCCTGCCTTTATTCATGCCTTTCTCATGCTTTTTACTGGCTTTTTCTCCGCTTCTGGACACAAAAAAACGAGGAAAACTGGAGGCTATCCTCCAATTTTCACTCGTTTTAGGGAACAACTTATTTAACCAAGGGAACAGTTTATTTGCCTTGGGTAAAACTTCTTTTTGCTATAACATAGAAGCAGGTGATAGGAAAAAAGGGATTAGGGATTGAGTGCTAACATTTTTCCATTATTCCTTTACTTTCAATAATCTTAAACTGTTTAGGGTAACAATCAATGTTGCTCCCATATCTGCAAAGATGGCTAACCACAATGTCAACCAGCCTGGAACAATAAGTACCAAGGCAAGTAACTTAATGCCTAATGAAAAAGTAATATTTTGCTTAATGATTGCCAACGCTTTTCGACTTAGTTTGATTGTATATGGAAGTTTACTTAAATCATCAGACATCAAAGCAATATCCGCAGTCTCTAATGCTGTGTCCGTTCCAGCTCCGCCCATTGCTATACCCACTGTTGCAGATGCAAGGGCAGGTGCATCGTTTACTCCGTCTCCGACCATTGCTACTTTATCATATTTACTACGAAGCTGTTTAATATAGACTAACTTATCTTCTGGTAAAAGTTCAGCTTGTATCTCCATGACACCAACTTCTTTACCGATTGCTTTAGCTGTTCCTTCATTATCTCCTGTAAGCATGACCGTCTTTTCAATGCCAATTTGATGAAGTTTACGAATTGCCTCTTTAGAACTCTCCCTTACTTCATCTGCCACTGCAATAAGAGACATAATCTCTTTAGAAGTTCCTAAGACCATCACTGTTTTTCCTTGCTCTTGCATATTAGTTATCTGTTGTTTAATATTCTTTTCTATGCTATATAATTCCTCGAATAAATTTGGACTACCTACATAATAAGTCGTTCCATCGATATCTGCTTTTACACCTTTTCCTGTAATCGACTGGAAGTTCTCTATATTCACATCTTTATAAGGTAAATTATCGGCTTCAGCTTTTCTTATAATGGCTGAAGCTAACGGATGCTGTGACCCCTTTTCAATTGCAGATGTAATCGTCATTATTTTTTGTTCTTCTTCATTAAAAGCGACAATATCTGTAACAGAAGGAAGACCTTTTGTAAGTGTTCCAGTTTTATCAAATGCAATAACTTTTAATGCCCCTGTTTCTTCTAAGTGAATTCCACCTTTTATCAAAACACCATTTTTCGCTCCATTTCCTATGGCAGTTACAATGGATACTGGTGTTGAAATGACCAACGCACAAGGACAACCTACAACAAGAACTGCCAAACCTCTATAAATCCACTCCTGCCAATCTCCGTTTAAGAATAGGGGAGGAACTACTGCCAGTAATAGGGCAATAATAATAATTCCTGGTGTATAATACTTTGCAAATTTGTCTACAAACGCCTGGGATGGTGCTTTTTCCGCTTGTGCTTCCTCCACCATATGAATGATTTTGGAAAGAGTGGTATCCTCAACACGTTTCGTAACTTTTACCTCTAATAATCCTTCTTCATTCAACGTACCAGCATATACCTCTTCATTGACTTTTTTTACTACTGGTACAGATTCACCCGTAATGGCCGCTTGATTGATAGTAGATGTTCCTTTTACAACAATCCCATCCATTGCAAGTTTCTGACCTGGTTTTACTATCATAATGTCGTCTATTTGAATGTCATCAACTTGAACCGTAATCTCTTTATTTCCTCTACGAATAAGAGCTTCTTTTGGTGCTATATCCATTAGGGATTGGATAGAATTACGAGCTTTATCCATTGAGTATCTTTCTAATGCTTCGCTAACTGCAAACAGGATAACAACAGTTGCTCCTTCGCCCCATTCTCCAATAGCAGATGCTCCTAATATGGCTACCGTCATCAAGGTATTCATATCAAACTTTAAATGAACTAAATTTTTAAGTCCTTTGATAAATAGGGAATAGCCACCAATCAAAATAGAAAGTGCATAGCCTATAGTCGGAATTAGACTTTCCTCACCATATTGTTTGGTCATCATCCAACTTATCAATAGTAAGACTGCTGATATATATACTTTTATATTTTCTTTTTGTTTCCAAAAAGATTCTTGCTTAACAACTTGCTCTCTTTCATTTCTTATCTTTAAATTTTCAAATGCCCCTGCTTTTTCTAACTCTTCAATAGTTGCATTTCCAATAACATCAACTTTCGATGCACCAAAATTTACTTTCGCATCTTGAACTCCTTCAAGTGCTTTGACGTTGTTTTCAAATATTGATGCACAATTTGCACAAGTAAAACCTTGTACTCTATAAGTTTTCGTTTGTTGTTGTTCAGACATGTGCTTTCACCTCCTGATTATGTTCCAATGCAATAAGGATTAACTGTTTAATATGGTCATCGTCTAATGAATAAAAAGCCAATTTCCCTTCTTTTCGATGCCTTAATATAGAAAGTTTATGAAGAGTACGAAGATGATGGGAGGCTGTCGCTACAGATGTACCTAAGATATTGGCAACATCACAAACACATAGTTCATCTTCTTGACAAAGAGCATACGCAATCTTAGTACGATTTTCATCACCTATTACTTTAAATACTTTGGAAATATTACTGATATCTGCCTTCTCGATTTCCTCTTGAACTCGATTTACTTTCTCTTCATCGTAGCAATAAATTTCACATGTATCTTTTTTACTCACATTCACTTCTCCTTTCTCATTCAAATGTTTATTTGAATATATTATAACTCTAACCCCTTTGTTATTCAAATATATATTTGAATGAAACGAAAAATTATTCTTATCTTTATGAAAATCCCACAAATTAAAGGATTTTATTAATATTCCAAAGAATACAGATACACAATAAAGTTTTTAAACGAGGAGTTCTAAAATGAATAGCACATGGAATCAAATTATCTATAAAGTATGGTCGCCATTTTATGACCAATTTTTCAATAAAGGAATTTTTTTAAAAGCAAGAAGAGAGGTATTTAAGGATATAGAATGGGTTCAGGAGGAAAGGGTACTCTTCGTAGGTTGTGGTACAGGTGCAGATTTAGAGTATGTCCCTCATAATGATATCGACATAACAGCCATTGATTTTTCCAGTGACATGCTGGATAAAGCAAGAGAAAAGTTTCATCATACAGATATTACATTCCTGCAAATGGATGCACAGGATTTAACATTTCCTGATGAATCTTTTGACATTGTAATAGCAAGTTTACTTCTTTCTGTTGTCCCAAATCCTCATAAGTGTATGGAAGAGATGATTAGAGTAACGAAACCTAAAGGGAGAATATTGATATTTGATAAATTCGTTCCTGAGAACCAAGAACTATCCCTTTTCAAAAGGGGAATAAGACCGCTTATCTCCTTGTTGGGTACAGATATTGGATTGAGATTTGAACAAGTGGCTAATCCATTTTCTAAGCAATTATCCATACAAATGGATTCACCAATTATGCTAAATGGTATGTACAGAAAAATTATTGGAATTAAAATCCAAAATGATAAAAAAGTAAGGAATTAAATACTCAAGGTTAATTGAATAAAAAATGGGGCTGTCTAATAAGTCCCTCTAAATAAAACAGGTGGAGAAAAACGCAATGTTTTTCTCCACCTGTTTTTATATATTTTCGATTATTATCTAAAAGTAACTGGCGAATGCCAGCTACTTTTAGTATATTGTGGGCTAATGCCACAATCCCAAATTCCACATGGACTTTATCGAGTCCCCGCAAGGAAAATCTGCGGAACGACCGATTGCCCTTGATGTGACCGAACACACTTTCGACCTCGACCTTACGACGAGCGTAGATAGCGGCTTTCGTTTCACATTCAAGGGCT
>NZ_KQ758630.1:53259-62709 GCF_001457055.1 Priestia veravalensis
AAATCGTTGATTTATCAGGCTTTATCAGACGTTTCCTCCTGCCTTTATTCATGCCTTTCTCATGCTTTTTACTGGCTTTTTCTCCGCTTCTGGACACAAAAAAACGAGGAAAACTGGAGGCTATCCTCCAATTTTCACTCGTTTTAGGGAACAACTTATTTAACCAAGGGAACAGTTTATTTGCCTTGGGTAAAACTTCTTTTTGCTATAACATCTATCTCTAAGAAGAGATAGAGTTGATATAATTTTAATCAAACTTTATTATAAATGATCAATCTATTTTAGAAATTATCGAACTTTATTTTAAAGCTACAAATGATCTAAAAAACTAATCAGTTATTATTCAACCGTAACAGACTTAGCTAAGTTACGTGGTTTATCTACGTCACAATCACGGTGTAGAGCTGCGTAGTAAGAAATTAATTGTAACGGAATAACCGCTGCTAAAGGTGCTAATGTTTCGTGTACCTTTGGAATTACATAGCGATCTTCTTCTGTTTCTAAGCCCTTCATTGAGATAATGCAAGGATTAGCTCCGCGCGCTACTACTTCTTTTACGTTTCCGCGAATGCTTAAGTTTACATGCTCTTGTGTTGCAAGGGCAATAACAGGCGTATTGTTCTCAATTAACGCAATTGTTCCGTGCTTTAACTCTCCACCAGCAAATCCTTCTGCTTGGATATAAGAGATTTCCTTAAGCTTTAAAGAACCTTCTAATCCAACGTAATAGTCAACAGAGCGTCCGATGAAGAATGCGTTACGCGTTGTTGCTAAGAATTGAAGAGCGATGCTTTCCATTTCTTCTTTATCGTCACATAGAACTTCCATTGTATTAGCAACAATCGCTAGTTCTTGCATTAAGTCAAAATCAAGCTTAATGCCACGTGCTTGTGCAGTTACTGCTGCTAAAATTGAAAGTACTGCTAGCTGAGCAGTATATGCTTTTGTAGAAGCAACAGCAATCTCTGGACCAGCGTGTAATAATAACGTGTAATCTGACTCACGAGATAGAGTTGACCCCGGAACGTTTGTAATTGTTAATGCTTTGTGACCAAGCTCTTTAATCTGAACAAGAACTGCACGGCTATCTGCAGTTTCACCACTTTGAGAAATAAAGATGAATAGTGGTTTTTCAGATAAAAGTGGCATGTTGTAAGAAAACTCACTCGCTACGTGGACTTCAACTGGAACTTTCGCCCAAGTTTCAATGAATTGTTTTCCTACTAATCCAGCATGGTAACTTGTTCCACAAGCAATGATATATACACGATCAGAGTCGTTCATTGCTTTTACAATATCCTCATCAACATGAAGTTCATTGTCAGCACCTTGATATTGCTGAATGATTTTACGCATTACTAGAGGCTGCTCATCAATTTCTTTTAGCATGTAGTGAGGATACGTACCCTTTTCAATATCACTTGCATCTAATTCAGCAGTGTAAGGATCGCGCGCTACTACTTCACCATCTAATGTTTTAATTGTAACAGCTTCTTTTGTTACGATTACTGTTTCTTTATCCATTAGCTCTACATATTGGTTTGTTACTTGTAGCATCGCCATTGCATCACTTGCTACAACGTTAAAGCCTTCACCTAAACCAACAAGTAACGGACTTTTATTTTTAGCAACATAAATTGTGTTTTTATCTTCATTATCAATTAATGCTAGTGCATAAGAACCGTGTAGTAAGCTTACCGCTTTACGGAATGCTTCTTCTACTTCTAATCCTTCACTTGCAATTTTTTCAATTAAATGAACGATTACTTCTGTATCCGTTTCACTTTTGAATTCAACATCTTGTAAATACTCACGCTTTAAGATTGCGTAGTTCTCAATAACTCCGTTGTGAACTAGCGTAAAGCGACCGTTATGACTTTGGTGTGGGTGAGCATTTTCACGGCTTGGAACACCGTGTGTTGCCCAGCGCGTATGACCGATACCAGCTGGTGCTACAACGTTATTATCGACTGATTGACGTAGTTCAGCAATACGTCCTTTTTCTTTGAATACGTGTACGCCACCGTCATTAACAACTGCAATACCCGCTGAGTCATATCCACGATATTCTAATTTTTCAAGACCACGTAATAAAATTTCCTTTGAATCTTGAGTTCCAATATAACCTACAATTCCGCACATAGATTGTAATCCTCCTTAAAGTAATGAAGAACGTTACCTTCTTCACAATAACGATTATCTTCTTAATGCGTTTGTCCAAAGAGTCACCCCTTTGTTTTTCACATTAAGCTTTCGATTGTGATAATCAACAACCGGGAGGCATCCGCCGATACTTCGATAAACCTCCTCCTCGTCAACTAAGCCACTGTCGTCTCAGACTTAGTTCAGGCGCTTTTACATATATTAAATTACTTTTAACATTCCCTCCTTTTGTAAACTAGAGACGAACAGATTTAATCTTACAACAAAGCATAAGAAATCGTCAATTATCTTTATTACCAATAGTAAAAACAGGCCTTTTTGCGTGCCGCTTTGTACAATTGGCATAATATAAAAATATGCATAAGCAGCTCATGTGGTCACTGCTTATGCATAGAATGATGAACTACTCTAGTCCCATTTCTTCTTTTACAACTTCAACAATGCGGTTTACGTAAGTCTCACACTCATTTTGGCTTGGTGCTTCAACCATTACGCGCACAAGTGGCTCTGTACCTGAAGGGCGAACAAGAACGCGACCGTTTCCAGCCATTTCTTTTTCTACTTCGGTAATTATTTCTTTTACCTTCTCGTTTTCAGTTACGTGATGTTTATCCGTTACTCTCACGTTTACAAGCAGCTGTGGAAACTTTGTCATTTCGTTTGCTAGTTCAGATAATTTTTTATTTGTTGCCTTCATAATGTTTACAAGCTGAATCGCAGACAACATACCGTCTCCTGTCGTGTTATAATCAAGGAAGATAATATGACCTGATTGCTCTCCACCTAAATTGTATTGATGTACTTTCATCTCTTCTACCACGTAGCGATCTCCAACCGCTGTCTGAGCACTTTCAATTCCGTTTGCTTCAAGAGCCTTGTAGAATCCAAGGTTACTCATAACCGTAGAGACAAGCGTGTTATGTTTTAAACGCCCTTGTTCAAATAAATACTTTGCACAAATGAACATAATTTGATCGCCATCTACAATGTCACCATTTTCATCGATTGCAATTAGTCGGTCGCCGTCACCATCAAAAGCTAATCCTACGTCCGCACCTTTTTCTTTCACAAATGCTGATAATGCTTCAGGGTGAGTAGAACCAACACCTTCGTTAATATTTAATCCATTTGGAGATGCACCCATTGTTGAAATATCAGCATCTAAGTCTGCAAATAAATGTGCTGCTAGAGATGAAGTCGCACCATGTGCACAGTCAAGCGCAACGTGTAAGCCAGAAAAATCTTCATCGATTGTTTGCTTCAGATACTGAAGATATTTTTGACCGCCTTCAAAATAGTCATTTACCTGTCCAAGATCTTTACCAACAGGTCTTGGTAGCTCATCTTTTGGATTATCAATTAATGCTTCAATTTCATTTTCTTGAGCATCAGATAACTTGAATCCATCTGGACCAAAAAACTTGATTCCGTTATCTTGCACTGGGTTGTGTGAAGCAGAAATCATAACCCCTGCTTGTGCACCCAGCGCTTTTGTTAAGTAAGAAACACCTGGAGTTGAGATTACACCCAAGCGCATTACCTCCGCTCCGATAGACAGAAGACCTGCTACCAAAGCTCCCTCTAACATATGCCCTGATACACGCGTATCGCGACCGATTAGGACTTTTGGTCGTTCTGTATCTTTTGTTAATACGTATCCTCCAAAACGACCAATTTTAAATGCAAGCTCAGGTGTTAATTCACTGTTTGCAACACCCCTTACACCGTCTGTTCCAAAATACTTACCCATTCTTTTTCTCTCCTTTTATGTCCATTGTGTATATTTAATTTGCGGATGATGAGCCACTTTCTTCATTACTTGCATTGTTTTCAACGTTACCTTCATCCTCTTCGTTAGATCCGGTATTATCAGACGGATCAGAAGGCTCGTCCGGATTATTATTACCGCCTTCTTCTGGTGGTTCAGAAGGGTTTTGTTCTTCTTCATCTGAAGGGTTTCTTTCACTAACTTTCACTCGTAGCGTTTTTGTAGAAAGAGTGCCTTCAATCCCGCTTGGAACCGTTAAAGAAATAGGAACCGAAAACTCACCAGGTGTTAACCTTGCGACATTGGCAGATATACCAATATCACTTCGAGTAACATTTCTTAGCTGTTGTTGTGGTCCTGATAGGTCAACTCGTACCGCTCCGTTTTTAGGAGATAAAATTTCATATTTATATTTGGAGTTTTGACCATTTAATGACACTGACAAGCTTTCAAACGACTTTTTTCCATCTTTCTCTTCTTCGGCTACAGAGGTTTCTTCTGCGTCAGTTTCTTCTTCCTCTTCTTCATCCAGCTTTTTTACGTTTACACTCACTGTAACTTGCTTAGGCTGAACGCTATCTGCACCTTCTGGAACAGGGACATCAACTTTTACTTCGGAAGTTTTGGAAATCCCCGTCACGTCGACTGGGATATTATCAATTGACGAGATAGAATCTAATACGTCTTTTTCACCAATAACGGTTACTTCATCTTTATCTAAAGAAAGATCTGTAATTTCAATTCCTTCGCCTAAGGTGCCCGTTTGCTCAAGGCTAATCGGAACCTTCTTACTTCTATTTTCAATTGGGATTGTAACATTAACTACTTCTGGTTCAATAGCTACATCTAGCTTATTCAGGTTTTTATCAAATGCTACTACCTCTGCTTGTTCATTTACATCTTTACTTACGTTATCTAATTCAACAAGAGCTTTTACATAGGCTACTTGCGATAGCTGACTCTTAGCTCCAGTAACCGTTACCGTCTCTGGACTAATTTGTGCAGAGCCCGCTTTATAACCTTTTTTTACCTGGTTTTTATCAAAGCTTGCTTCTACTGGAAATTCTTGTGATTGTTGATTTTCAATGCTAACTGTTACGACTTGCGGATCAATTTTAACATCCAGACGATCCGAAATATTTCGGTGTTGTAATTCTACTTGGTGCTCTCCCAAACCGTAGTTATTTAAATCCACATATACTTCCAAATCTTGCTTTAGCTTTTCTTGTTGAAGAGCACTTTTAGAACCTTCTAAAGTAACATTAACCGTATCTGGAACACCGCTAATAATCATATTATCTTGATCATAGAAGACTTCCACAGGAACATTTGTAATGGTTTCTGTACCTGTTCCTGATGATTTACTTGTGCCAAGGATTGTATTTGTATCTTGATTATCGATGCTAACAGATAGATAAAGCATCAAAGCTAAAAGAAGCGCAATTATTTTCATGATCCAAGGATTGTTTAATAATCTATCCATTCTTCTTCGACCTCCATTGCCAACGAGCTGAAGAAGATGCTCTTGAAGTATTAACCAACTCTTTCTCAAGCATTTCTTTTAACGTATCAATTGTTAACTCACGATATAACTCACCATTCTTTGTCACAGAAATACCACCTGTTTCTTCAGATACTATAACCGTTATACTATCTGTTACTTCACTAATACCAACAGCTGCTCGGTGACGAGTTCCTAGCTCCTTTGAAATGAAGGGGCTTTCGGAAAGTGGTAAGTAGCAAGCTGCAGCTGAAACTTGATTGCGCTGTAAAATAACGGCTCCATCATGCAATGGCGTATTAGGAATAAATAAATTAATCAATAGCTCTGATGAAACATTGGCATTTAGCGGAATACCTGTTTCAATATAATCAGTCATTCCTGTTTCTCGCTCAATCGAAATTAAAGCTCCTATACGACGCTTTGCCATATAATGCGTAGCTTTTGTAATAGCTTCAATTGTTAATGCGCGTTCATCCTCTTCAGGAAGGCTAGTTTTAGAAAATAAACTCCCTCTTCCTAATTGCTCCAACGCTCTGCGAACTTCAGGTTGGAAAATAATAATAACTGCTAAAAATCCCCATGTTAAGGCTTGATCCATTAACCATTGTAATGTGTTTAGGCCCAGGAAGTTACTAATAAAGCGTACAACAACGATGACGATTATTCCTTTGAGTAACTGTACAGCTTTCGTACCTCTGATGACCATTATCAATTTATATATAACAAACCAAACAAGGAGAACATCGATTATATTTCCTAAATATGCGAAGATCGGTAGCTCTCCAAAAGGCATCGTCTCACTTCCTCTATTTATATGTAGTCAATTAAACATAACTTTTTTATTATATCATAAATTTAAAATTCCCTACTAGTTAGACATAACAACAATTGGTTTTTATTTACAAAAAGAATCGTCCAATAGTCGTGATGACCGGGGACGATTCTTTAGCAAATCTTTATTTTTACCGTCAAGGGAACTTGTTTTTATTCATTATTTGACAGGTTAACTGCGTCTTTAACACCATTCTTTACATTGTACCAAATCCATTCAAACATTTGGTCTAATTCTTCAATATCACCGGTAACCTCCCCCGCAGATGCAAGGTATTGATCACCATTAATAACTGTAATATTTCCATCTACCTTTCCTTCTACTTTTATATCACCGTTGCGTACAGTAACATCTCCTTTAACCACTTCGCCAGCTGGTACAATAACAGTCTTGTTTTCAATCACAAGGTTATCCTGCTTAGAGACTGCAAACTCTTCGTTAGTATTCCATGCTGAAAAAGTAGCCCCAGACATTAACAACGTAAACACAGCAGCTGCTGTTAAAAATGGGTGATTGGTAAACCAACGATTCATTCTTACAGCGCTCTTCTCTTTAGGAAGACCTGCCATAATATTAGCCGTAAAGTTCATAGGTGTATCAATATGAGAAGTGCTTTGAACAAAAGCAATGGTTCGCTTTAATTGTTTAAAATGTTCTTGGCATGCATCACATTCCTGTAAATGCTGCTTCAATAACTGTTCATTCTCTTTTGTAAGATCTCCATCTAAGTATTCATGGATTAGATTTACATAGGAACTTGAGCATTTCATTATTTTCACTCCTTACAAATGGCGAAGTCTGTTTCTTAAGGCTTCCCTTCCTCTATGAATTCTTGTCTTTACAGTACCAATCGGTAGCTCTAAAATTTCACTAATTTCTTTCAAAGAAAGTTCATCAATATATTTCAGCACAATAACTGTACGATATTTCTCAGGTAGCTTTAAAATTTCAGATTGAATTAAGTCTTGCAGCTCTCCTCTTTCTAATTCATCTTCAGGGAGTGCTTGGTCTGCAGCAATCTGTGAGTACATATTAAGACCTTCCGTTCCAGCTACTTCTGCATCTAAATAATAATCTGGCTTCTTTTTACGAATTTTATCAATACAAAGATTTGTTGCAATCCGATATAGCCATGTGGAAAATTTCTTGGATGAGTCATAACTGTGAATATTAACATAGGCTCGAATAAAAGCTTCCTGAGCCGCATCTTGCGCTTCTTCACGATTACCTAACATGCGATAGCATAGCTGATAGAGCTTATCTTTATGATATTCTACAATATCAGCAAACGCATCTTGATCGCCTTTTTTTACTTTTTTTATTTTCCGCTTTAATAATAACTCCATGTAAAAGTGACCTCCGCCCATTGCGGGATAGTATATATACGTTTACTTCTAATTAAAGTTTCATTCATGCTTAATTATTTTAACAAAAATTTGATGTTTATGTTTAAGATTTTTTAAATTGGGATATTTATGAAGTAAAAGACTATTATAAAGTGAGGAATGTCGCTGATGGAGAAAAATTTACTGGAACGAATTGAAGAGCATCGCCACATGATGTTAAATACTGCACAACAAACATCTCTATGTTCTAAAGAGGTACTGAGGTTAAGCTCAGAGTTAGATACACTATTAAACCAATATACAAAGCAATCAAACTAAATCAGCCCTTGTTTTCAACAACAAGAGCTGATTCTTTTTTATAGTAATTTTTCGCCGAATAAAGAACCCATCAACGCAACAGCCACCGTTGCTGTTTTATTACGCTCATCTAAGATGGGATTAACTTCTACAAACTCAGCTGAAGTAACGACGTTAGATTCAGCTAGCATTTCCATAGCTAGATGGCTTTCTCTGTAGCTAATTCCTCCAATAACAGGTGTTCCTACTCCAGGTGCGTCATGAGGGTCTAAACCATCTAAATCGAGTGACAAATGTACTCCATCTGTTTTATCTTTCAAGTAAGAAATTGTCTCTTCCATAACATGTGCCATTCCAAGTCTATCAACTTCATGCATTGTGTATACCTTAATGCCAATCTCTTTAATTAATTCTCTTTCTCCTTCATCTAAAGAACGTGCACCAATAATCACAATGTTTTCAGGCTTAATTTTTGGCATGTATCCAAAAATATTTGTTAACGTTGGATGCCCAATGCCTAGACTAGCTGCTAGTGGCATTCCATGTATGTTGCCTGATGGAGAAGTGTCAGCCGTATTTAAATCTCCATGTGCGTCATACCAAATAACTCCAAGATTCTCATAATGCTTGCTAACACCGGCTAACGTTCCAATAGCAATACTATGATCACCACCAAGTACAAGTGGAAAATTGCCATTTGTAATAACATGATCTACTTTAGACGCTAATCGTTCACTAGCATCTGCTACAGCCTTCAAGTTTTTTAAATTTGTTTTTAAATCATTATGTACTCTTTCTGCAGGAGCAATTTCAATATTCCCTTCGTCCTTAACCACATAACCAATATTTTCAATTCGCTCTACTACTCCCGCATAACGAATCGCACTTGGCCCCATGTCTACCCCTCGACGTGTTTGGCCTAAATCCATTGGTACACCAATAATTGATACATTTTTCATTTCTCTTTCTCCCCTTTTTATCTTTCATACTCCTATTGTATAGCTAAAAGTAAGGATGGCTCAACTCAACACTTTTCTGAATATATATACAACTTAAAAAGAGACAAAAAAACCTCTAAACCGTTGTTTAGAGGTGAATAATTTATGTAATTGGTGGAGCCTAGCGGGATCGAACCGCTGACCTCCTGCGTGCAAGGCAGGCGCTCTCCCAGCTGAGCTAAGGCCCCAACAAAACGAAATAATAATAATTGGAGCGGAAGACGAGGTTCGAACTCGCGACCCCCACCTTGGCAAGGTGGTGTTCTACCACTGAACTACTTCCGCATATAAGAGTGAGCCATGAAGGACTCGAACCTTCGACCCTCTGATTAAAAGTCAGATGCTCTACCAACTGAGCTAATGGCTCTTAATGGCTGGGCTAGCTGGATTCGAACCAACGCATGACGGAGTCAAAGTCCGTTGCCTTACCGCTTGGCTATAGCCCAATAAGATGGTGGAGGGGGGCAGATTCGAACTGCCGAACCCGAAGGAGCGGATTTACAGTCCGCCGCGTTTAGCCACTTCGCTACCCCTCCAGAAAA